>NZ_JACSQE010000018.1:4806-11975 GCF_014836745.1 Oerskovia gallyi | reverse complement strand
TCCCCGCGAAGGTGGGCTCCGGCGTCGGGCGCCGGGGCAGCGCACCCACCGACGAAAGAGAGCACCGTGGCTCGCACGCGCCCCCTGGGGGTCAACACCTGGGTGTGGACCTCGCCCCTGACCGACGCCTCCCTGCGCGAGATCGCCCCGCGCGTCGCCGGGTGGGGCTTCGACGTCCTCGAGCTGCCCGTCGAGGACGTGACGGACTGGAACCCGCCGCTCGCCGCGGACGTCCTCGCCGAGCACGGGCTCGGGGCATCGGTCTCGCTCGTCATGGGACCGGGACGCGAGCTCGTCTCGGCCGACGCCGGCACGATCCGCCGGACCCAGGACTACCTGCGCCAGGTCGTCGACATGGCGCACGTGGTCGGTTCCCGCGTCATCGGCGGACCTGCGTACGCGTCCGTGGGGCGCACCTGGCGGATGACCGCAGGCCAGCGCGAGGCCGCGAACGCCGAGCTGGTCGACCACCTGGCCCCCGTCGTCGAGCACGCGATGGCCGCGGGCGTGCGGATCGGCCTCGAACCGCTCAACCGCTACGAGACGAGCCTGGTCAACACGGTCGACCAGGGCCTCGCCGTCGTCGCGCCCCTCCCGTCCGAGGGGATCGGGCTCATGCTCGACATCTACCACATGAACATCGAGGAGACGGACCTGGCGGCCGCGGTGACGCGCGCCGGGGACCGCATCGCGCACGTGCAGGTCTGCGGCAACGACCGCGGGGCCCCCGGCAGCGATCACCTCGACTGGCACGCGTTCCTCGGCGCGCTCGACCGGGTGGGCTACGACGGCTCGCTGTGCATCGAGTCGTTCACCGCCGACAACGCGACCATCGCGACGGCCGCCTCGATCTGGCGACCGCTCGCCCCCACCCAGGACGCCATCGCTGTCGATGGCCTGGCCTTCCTGAAAGGACTGATGCGCGGCTGACCGATCGGTAGGTGCAGGACCGACGGCGCCGGCACGCCGTGGGACGACGTAACTCTTCACAGCACGTGCGGCCCCGTTCACCGACGAGCGGGGCACGGACTCTCGCCACGTGCCGACTGCCCTGGAGGCAAGACACATGAAGGCTGCGCGACTTCCCCTGCGGGGAAGAGCCGTCGCGGCGCTGACCATCGGAGCTCTGGCGTTCACCCTCGCGCCCGCGACCATGGCTGCCGCCCACGACGGACCACATGCTCCCGGTGACGACCGCAAGGTCCTCATCTTCACCAAGACGACCCAGTTCCGGCACTCCGAGGCGATCACGCAGGGCACCCCGGTGCTCGAGGCGGCGTTCGCCGACGTGGGCATCGCGTCCGACCACACCGAGGACTCCTCGGTCTTCACCGACGCGGGACTGGCCGAGTACGACGCCCTGGTGATGTTCCAGACGTCGGGCGACCCGTGGAACGCCGACCAGAAGGCCGCGCTCGAGCGCTACCAGCAGGCCGGCGGCGGCATCGTCGCGATCCACAACGCGACCGACATGCGCGGGAACTACGGCTGGTGGGACGACATGATCGGGGCGCTCATGCCCGGTCACGCCGCGACCGGCAACAGCCCCGGCCTGCCCGGGACGGTGCGGGTCGAGGACCGCGTGCACCCCTCGACGAGCCACCTCGACCAGCGCTGGAACCGCGCCGACGAGTGGTACAACTACTCGGCCAACGTCCGCGGCAGCGCGCACGTGCTCGCCACGATGGACGAGTCGACGTACGACGCGGGCGGCAACAAGATGGGCGCCGACCACCCGATCTCGTGGTGCAAGCCGTACGACGGCGGCCGCGCCTGGATGACGGGCATGGGCCACTTCGGCGCGCACTTCACCGGTGAGCCGGACCTGGTCCAGCACATCGTGGGCGGTGTCCAGTGGGCGTCGGGCCAGGTGGCCGGCGACTGCGGCGGCACCGACTGGGGCCAGTTCGAGAAGGTCGCGCTCGACACCAACACGAGCGCACCCTTCGGCATGGACGTCGCGCCCGACGGCCGCGTGTTCTTCACCGAGCTCGTGCGCGGACAGATCCGCGTCTACGACCCGCGCACCCAGAACACCACGACCGCGATCACCATCCCCGTGTACTCGGGCGGCGAGGACGGCCTGCTGGGCATCGCGCTCGACAAGGACTTCGCGACCAACGGGTACCTGTACCAGTACTACTCGCCGGCCTCGGCCGACGACACGAACCCGGAGAACTTCTTCAACCGGATCTCGCGCTTCACCGTGACCGACGGCGGTCCGGGCGGCACCGTGATCGACCCGGCCTCGGAGAAGGTCCTCATCGAGGTCCCGGCCGGGCGCCTGCCCGACGAGCCGGGCCACACGGGCGGCAGCCTGATCTTCGACGACCGCACCGGTGACCTGTACATCGGCGTGGGCGACGACGTGAACCCGCACTCGGAGCCCTCGGGCGGCTACGCCCCGCTCTCGGAGCGCGACGGCCGCCTGCACGACGCGCGCGCGACGTCGGCCAACACCAACGACCTGCGCGGCAAGGTGCTCCGCATCCACCCCGAGGCCGACGGCACGTACACGATCCCCGAGGGCAACCTGTTCGCCCCGGGCACCGACAAGACGCTGCCCGAGATCTACGCCATGGGCTTCCGCAACCCGTTCCGGTTCACGATCGACCCCGCCACGGGCAACCTCGGCGTGGCCGACTACTCGCCGGACAACGGTTCCGACAACCTCGCGAACCGCGGTCCCGCGGGCATCGCCGAGTGGAACCTCATCCAGGAGCCGGGCTTCTTCGGCTGGCCCCTGTGCATGGGCAAGAACGAGCCCTTCCGTGACGTCGACTACCGCACCAACCCGGTCACGGTGGGCGCCAACTTCGACTGCGCCGCCCCGGTCAACGACTCGATCCTGAACACGGGTCTGACGCAGCTCCCCGCGGCCCAGCCCGCGGACATGTACTACGGCTACCAGCGCACCTCGGCCCCCGGCGTCATCAACGCCGGCGGCGGGCTCGCACCCATGGGTGGCCCGTTCTACAGCTACGACGCCGACCTCGTGTCGGACACCAAGTTCCCCGAGTACTACGACGGCAAGCCCTTCTTCTACGAGTGGGCGCGCAACAAGATGTACTCGATCGACCTCAAGGACGCCACACCGAAGGGCGCTGCTGTCGAGAAGGTCAACCCGTTCCTGTCGAACGAGCAGTTCCTCGCCCCGATCGACTCGACGTTCGGCCCCGAGGGCGCGCTCTACGTGCTCGACTGGGGCGGCGGCTTCGGGCGTGACAACCCGAACTCGGGCCTGCACCGCATCGACTACATCTCCGGTTCGCGCTCCCCGGTCGCCAAGCCGGCCGCCACGCCGGACTCGGGCACGGCCCCGCTCACCGTCACGTTCGACGGCGCCGCGAGCACCGACCCCGAGAACGAGGCGCTCACGTACGCGTGGGACTTCGACGGTGACGGCACGACCGACTCGACCGAGGCGGCCCCGAGCCACACCTACACCGCGAACGGCGTCTACGACGCCCGCCTCACGGTGAGCGACCCGTCGGGCAAGGTCGGTACCGCCACGGTCCCGATCACGGTCGGCAACACGCGCCCCGAGGTCGACTTCAACCTGCCGCCGACCGGGTCGTTCTTCGACTTCGGCGACCGGATCGACTGGGACGTCGAGGTCAGCGACGCCGAGGACTCCTCGATCGTCGACGAGAACGTCATCATCCAGCCGGCGCTCGGGCACGACGCCCATGCGCACCCCTCCGAGCCGCTCCACGGCACGACGGGCTCGGTCGAGACCGGCCTGGGCGGTGGCCACGGCGAGGACATGAACGTCTTCTACGTGCTCGACGCCCGGTACACGGACGGCGGCGGCGAGGGCGACGTGCCCGCGCTGACCGGCTCCGACACGACGCTGGTGTTCGGCAAGAAGCGTGAGGCCGAGTTCCAGACCGCTACCCAGGGCACGACCCAGGTCCCCAGCCGGGACGTCGAGGGCGGCGGATCCGTCATCACGGGCAAGGACGGGGCCTGGTCCTCGTACGACCCCTTCAACCTCCACCAGATCAGCGCCCTGTCGCTGCGCGTCTCGGCAGCCCAGGCGGGCACCGTCGAGCTGCGTCGTGACGCTCCCGACGGCGAGCTCCTCGCCACGGCCTCCGTCCCGGAGACCGGGCTGGGCACCTTCACGGACGTGCGCGTCGACGTGGCGGACCCGGGCGAGAGCTTCACGCTGTACGTCGTGTTCCCCGGTGCGGGCGAGCGTCGCCTGAACTTCATCGAGGCGCACGGCAAGGGCATCTCGGCCACGACCCGTCCCGAGGTCGTCGTGACCGCTCCCGAGGCGGGCGTCCAGCTCGAGCAGGGCGCGATCACGGTCACCGCGGACGCGACCGACGCCGAGAACACGGTCACGCAGGTCGAGTTCTTCGTGAACGGCCAGTCGATCGGCACGGACACGTCCGCGCCGTACACGACGACGTGGAACGCCACGGCGGACAACTACTACAAGCTGACCGCGGTCGCCACGAACGACAAGGGGCTCACCACGAAGTCCCGCATCGTCATGGCTCAGGTCGGTGACCTGTTCGCCGGCATGAAGACCTTCACCAACGCGAACGGCACGTTCGAGCAGCTCTCCGAGGGCAAGTACCTCGTGACCTCCGCGGGTGCCAACATGTGGCAGGGCACCGACGAGTACTCGGCCATCTACAAGGAGGCCGGCGCGGACGAGAAGTGGTCCGCGACGGTCAAGGTCAACAGCCAGGGCAACTCGAACGGGTCCGCCAAGGCGGGTCTCATCGTCCGCAACGACGTGACGCAGCCGGGCAAGTCGCCGGGCTACGCGGCCCTGGGCATCCGCCCGAGCGGCGGCTTCGAGTGGCTGCGCGGCAACGCCGCGGGGCAGCTCGTGACCTCCTCGGCGGCCAGCTCGACGAGCTACCCCGCGTGGGTGCGGATCGAGCGCGACGGTGACCTGTACACCGCGTCGTGGAGCAAGGACGGCGAGAACTTCACCCAGATCGGCGACCCGGTGTCCCTGCCGGGAGCGGCGTCGGTCCAGGACGTCGGTCTCTTCGTGACGGCGCACAGCTCTGCCACGAGCGCGGTCGAGTTCCAGGACTTCTCGTTCGACGACGATCCTGTCGACCCGACCGAGCCCGGGACGGACACCCCGCCGCAGTGCGCTGCGCAGAAGTCGGACGACTTCGACGCCGCGGACATCAACACCGGTCGCTGGACCGTGGTGCGCACCGCACCCGGGAAGTCGATCACCGTCACGGACGGCAAGGCGGTCCTGCCCGTCGTCCAGGGCGACATCAACGAGGCGGTCCCGGGCCCGATCAGCTACCTGGGCCAGCCGGCACCTGCCGGGGCGTGGGAGATCCAGACCAAGGTCGAGGTCCCGCTCGCACGGCACTGGCAGCACGCGGGTCTCCTCGTGCACGTGAACGACGACGAGTACACCAAGTTCGCGTTCACGAAGAACCAGAACGGCAACCGCTTCCTGGAGTTCCAGACGGAGACCGGCGGTGCGCGCACGTGGCACGGCCAGACGAACGTCGCGGCGGACTTCCCGTCGTCGGTCTACCTCAAGCTGACCTCCACGGGCACGGCCATCACGGCCGCGTACTCCGCGGACGGCCAGACGTGGACCGCGATCCCGGGCTCTGCACCGGTCAAGGCGAACGCCACCTTCGGCGTCATCGCCGCAGGGGACACGGGGACGGCCGACTCGGTCGCCCTGGTCGACTGGTTCAAGGTCACGCCGGACTCCGAGGACGACGGTACCCGTGAGCCGTCCGACGAGTTCGACGGCACCGCTCTCGACGGCTGCCGCTGGAACAACGTGGTCCGCTACGACGCCTCGAAGGTCGAGGTCGCCGGTGGCGAGCTGCGCATCACCACGCAGCCGGGCGACATCAACAACACGAACCCGATCAGCCCGCGCAACTTCGTGCTCCAGGCAGCCCCCGAGGGCGACTGGGTCGCGGAGACGCGCTTCAAGGCACCGCTGCTGCACCGCTGGCAGTACGCCGGTCTGATGGCCTACGGCGACGACGACAACTACGTCAAGCTCGACGTGGTCGCCAAGAACCAGCCGGGCACCCCGCTCAACCTGGGTGCCGAGCTCGCGTCGGAGAAGAACGCGGCCTCGAGCGGCGGCAACCGTCAGCTCGAGATCGCGGACACGACCGAGTCGGGCTACTGGTACCTGCGCATGGAGAAGGTGGGCAACACCTACCAGGGCTGGGTCAGCGACGGCGGGGTCAACTGGACGTCTCTCGGGGCGCCCGTCACCAACGACGCCGCACTGACGTCCTTCGGTCTCGTGGCCATCGGCCCCGAGCAGGAGGTCCCGGTCACGGTGGCGTTCGACTGGTTCCACGTCACCACGGGTGACGAGGACACGCAGGCGCCGGTCGTGGCCGTCGCACAGGACCCGGCGGCCGGCGCGTCCGGCTGGAACACCGGGGCCGTGACGGTCACCGCGACCGCGACCGACGACGTCTCGCAGTCGCCGTCGATCGAGGTCAAGGTCGGGAACGCCGACTGGGCCCCGTACACGGACGGCATCGCGCTCACGGCGGGCGGAGAGCACTCGCTCACCTTCCGCGCGAGCGACGAGGCCGGCAACGTGTCGCAGGAGGTCGTGCACGTGGTGAAGATCGACGCCACGGCACCGACCGCCACGGCCGAGCTGTCCGAGCGCACGGTCACCCTGGCCGGCGCGGACACCGGCTCGGGCCTCGCCCGGGTCGAGTACCGCCTCGCCGACACCCCCGCGGACGAGTGGCTCGAGTACACCGAGCCCGTCGTCGTCGGGGACGGGGCCGTCGAGGTCTCGTACCGTGCGGTCGACGTCGCCGGGAACGTGAGCGAGCCGCTCACCCTCTCGGTGCCGCCGGTCGAGGGCGGGGTCACGGCCGAGGTCGTGGCCAAGACCCAGTGCACGGCGGGCAAGGTGCTCGTCAACGTGCGGGTCGTCAACACCGACGACGCGCCGGCGACGATCAAGGTGAGCACGCCGTTCGGGACGAAGACCTTCACGGGTGTCGCTCCGGGCAAGTCCGCGTCGCAGTCGTTCGCCTCGCGCGCCACGTCGGTCGAGGCGGGCTCCGCCACGGTCGTCGCGACGATCGGGGACCGGACGTCGACGTACACGGTCGACTACGCGGCCGCGTCCTGCGGCTGATGCACGAACGGTAGGCGCCCCCCCCCCCGGGGGG
>NZ_JACSQE010000018.1:0-4796 GCF_014836745.1 Oerskovia gallyi | reverse complement strand
AGTGCGTGGTTCGGCCGCGACACGCCCGGCGAGTCGCCGCAGGACCACGCACTCGACGTCACACCCTCCCGCACCGCAGACGACAGGAGTCCTCCCGTGGCACAGACCACGTCCGCGCAGCGCAGCAAGGAGCAGCGCGCCGCCCGCTCCGCGACCGCCCGGGGTGCGGGCCACCAGACCGGGGACGGTGCCGGTCGTCCCCGCCCGCGGCCGCCGGAGCGCGAACGCGCCCGGTGGCCGCGGGACCTCTCGCGCGGGCGCCGTGCACTGCTCGCGCTCGCTGCGGTGCTCGTCCTCGGCGCGGTCGTCGCGGCGGTCGTCTGGGCGCTCACGCGAGGGCCCGACGACGGCGCGTCCGGCGCGTACGCCGTCGACCCTGCGCGCGTGGCCGAGCTCAAGGCCGCCGAGGCCGCGCGCGACGCGGAGAACCTGGGCGTCGTGACCGACTTCGCGCTCTCCGCGCAGGAGCGCCTCGTCCCGACCATGAACGACCTGTCCGTGGCGCTGCCGCTCGACGGCTCGCCCGGCACCCCCGCGACGCCCGAGCAGGTCGCCACCTGGCGCGAGGCGCTCGCGACCCTGACGACCGAGGCCGAGGCGCTGCCCGCCGGCGCGTCGGGGTACAACGTCACGCGCAACGGCCTGGGCGTCTCGATCGCGCTGCTGGGCGACACGGTCGACACGCTCGTCCTGGCCGAGGGCACGGCCGAGCCTGCCCGCGCCGAGCTCCTGGCGCTCGCGGCCGACCTGCGGCTGCGCGCCGCCGACACGTGGGCCATGGCCGCGACCCAGCTCGACGAGCTGAGCGTCGGCGCCGACCAGGGGCACGTCCACGTGTTCCTCCCGCTCCACCCGGACGACGCGGGCGACGGCGCCGCGAGCCTGGGCGAGGGCGACCACTAGGCCGGTGCCCGCAAGGACCTAGCCGGAGCCGGAGCGCGTGCCCGCGCGGTGGTCGCAGGGGTGCGGCGTGGCTCCGGCGGGCGACCCAGGCGGGCGACCCAGGCGTGAGGATCAGTCGAGAGGGCGCACCATCACGACGTCGTCGTGCGCCTCGCCGCCCACGACGTACGTGCGCGTGCCCGCGAAGGTGAACCCGTGCTTGCGGTAGAACGCCTGGGCCCGCGCGTTCTCCCCGTTGGTGCCGAGCCACACGGCCTTGTCCGGGACGAGGGCCGGTGCCGCATCGAGCACTGCCCGCATGAGGTCGCTCGCGACCCCTGTGCCCTGGGACGCGGGGTGCACGTAGATCTTCGAGAGCTCGACCGTCGGCTCGTCGCCCACGACGGCCACGATGTCCGCGTCGTCGGGCACGCCGCGCACGAGCAGCGCGTAGCCGACCAGGTCTCCGGCGGCGCCGTCGGGACCTTCGGCCACGAGCAGCGCGTGCTCGGCGCTCGCGGTCCACGCGACGAACTTCTCCGGGGAGAGCTGCGTGCGGATGTGCTCGGCGACCGCTGCCGGGTCGGAGCCCGGCGGGCACGCGAGGGGGAACGTGACAGCGGCCAGCGCCGCGAGGCGGTCGGCGTCGGCAGGGGTCGCGGGGCGCAGGGAGGTGGTCACCCGCGGAAATCTACCCGGCTGCACCGACGAGCGGGAGGGGCGTCTCGCCGTCGGGCCGTTGACACCCCACCCCGTGCGGAGGACGGTGGAAGGACCGGAGACGTCGCCCGCCCAGCCCACGGACGCCGCCCCCGCCGGAGCCCCGACGACGGGGTCCGCGTGAGGGGAGGTGAGAACACATGAGGAAGATGGTCGACTGTCGGACCACGCCCAGCGTCATCAACTGCACGCTGACGATCGCCGGCGAGGAGGAGGAAGTCCTCGACGCCGCGTACGACCACATGATCAGCAAGCACGGTCACGAACCCACACCCCAGCTGCGGGAGGACATCCGTGCCGACCTGGTCGACGCCGAGCCGTCGATGGCCTGACGCGCCCGGCAGCACCTGACAGCACCTGACAGCACCTGACAGCACAGCCGGTCGTGACCCGTGGGTCACGACCGACGCGCGTGCTCTCGGCGATGATGGGGACATGACGCACCTCCCGGCGCCCGACGCGCGCCGCATCGACCTCAACGCGGACCTGGGCGAGGGGTTCGGGCCGTGGGCGCTCGCGGACGACGACGCCCTGCTCGACCTCGTGACCAGCGCGAACGTCGCGTGCGGTTTCCACGCGGGGGACCCGACGATCATGCGCGCCACGACGCGCGCGGCCGTCGAGCGGGGAGTGAGCATCGGTGCGCACGTCGCGTACCGCGACCTCGCGGGCTTCGGTCGGCGCTTCCTCGCCGTGGCGCCGGCGGAGCTGAGTGCCGACGTCGTCTACCAGCTCGGTGCCCTCGACGCGTTCGCGCGCCTGGCCGGGGACCGGGTCCGGTACGTCAAGCCGCACGGCGCGCTCTACAACGCGATCGTCCGGCACGAGGAGCAGGCGCGCGCCGTCGTGGACGCGGTCGTGGGCTACGACCCGACGCTCCCGGTCGTCGGGATGGCCGGCTCGGCCGTGCTGCGGCTCGCCCGCGAGGCGGGGCTGCCCGTGGTGCACGAGGTCTTCGCCGACCGCGGCTACGCGCCCGACGGGTCGCTCGTGCCGCGCGGGACGCCGGGTGCGGTCCTGCACGACCCGGTCGAGGTCGCCGAGCGTGCGCTGCGCCTCGTGACCGAGGGCGTCGTGGTCGCCTCGGACGGCAGCGAGGTCACGGTCGCGGCCGACT
The DNA here is from genome assembly GCF_014836745.1 of Oerskovia gallyi. Classification (NCBI taxonomy): domain Bacteria; kingdom Bacillati; phylum Actinomycetota; class Actinomycetes; order Micrococcales; family Cellulomonadaceae; genus Oerskovia; species Oerskovia gallyi. The sequence goes on along the minus strand of NZ_JACSQE010000018.1, from coordinate 2,077 downwards.
CGGTCTGCGTCCACTCCGACACCCCTGGTGCGGTCGCGCTCCTCACGGAGGTGCGTCGGGCGCTCGAGGCGAGCGGCGTCGTCGTGCAGGCGATCGGACGGTGACCGTGTCGCCCGGGGACGGGCCGCCGACCACGACCGTACCTGCGGCATGTGCGCCGAACCTGCCCCGCGTCCAGGTCTACGGCGACCACGCCCTCATGGTCGACGTCGCGGGGATCGAGGACGTGCACGCGCTCGCGGCCGCACTGCGCGCCACGGACGTGCCGGGGCTCGTGGACGTCGTGCCTGCGGCACGCACCGTGCTCGTCGTCCTCGACGACGAGGCGCCCGATCTCGCGGGCGCCGAGACCGCGGTGCGGGCGGCGTGGGAGTCGCGGTCGACGGTGGCGAGCCAGGGGGAGGGGCGCCTCGTGGAGATCCCGGTCGTCTACGACGGCGAGGACCTGCCCGACGTCGCCGCGTGGGCCGGGCTGTCCGTCGCCGAGGTCGTGGCGCGCCACGGCGGACGTGAGTACGTGGTCGCGTTCGGGGGCTTCATGCCGGGCTTCGGGTACCTGACCGAGGTCGACCCGACGATCGCCGCACCGCGGCTCCCGACTCCGCGGACCAGGGTGCCCGCGGGGTCGGTCGCGCTCGCGGGCGACCTCACGGCCGTGTACCCCCGTGCTACGCCCGGAGGCTGGCGGCTCCTGGGGCGCACCGACATCGACCTGTTTGACGTCGACCGGGATCCGCCGGCGTTGCTGACCGCGGGGACGCGGGTGCGTTTTAGTGCGGTCGACCGACTACCGGGCGATGCCGAGGGCGACGGCCCTCTCGCCGAGGGTGACGCGCACTCCGCCGAGGGCGACCAGAAGTCCGCCGCAGGTGACGAGATGCGCGTCGGGAGTGATCGAGGGCCTGCCGAACGTGACCGTGCAGGTGGCGTCGAGGTTCTCGCGACCGGGCCGCTGACGCTCGTGGAGGACGAGGGGCGGCCGGGCTGGGCGTCGTCGGGCGTCGGGAGGTCGGGTGCTGCCGACAGACGGGCGCTGCGCCTGCTGAACCGCCTGCTCGCCAACGACGACTCCGCCGCAGCGCTCGAGGTGACCCTCGGAGGGCTGGCCCTGAGGTTCCACGAGCGGGCGACGATCGCGCTCGCGGGTGCGCCGACGCCCGCGACGATCGACGGTACGCCGGTCGGCATGCAGGCCCTCCTCGAGGTGCGCCGGGGATCCGCGCTGCGCCTCGGGTTCGCCGCGCAGGGGACGCGGACGTATCTGGGGGTTCGCGGCGGGTTCGACGTGAGGCCCGTGCTCGGGTCGCGGTCGTTCGACGTCCTCGCCGGCCTGGGGCCCGCGCCGTTGAGTGCGGGGGACCGGCTGGTGATCGGGCCGCGACCCACGGGTCTGCCCGTGGTCGGCCTGGTCCCGTCCCGCACCACGGTGACCGGGGTCGTCGAGCTCGTGGTGCGTCGCGGGGTGCGGAGCGAGTGGTTCGACGACGCGGGCTGGCGCGACCTCCTGGGCGGGACGTTCGAGGTGTCGGACGCCAGCAACCGGGTCGGGCTCAGGCTGTCGGGTCCGTCGATCGCCAGGCGGGACGGCGAGCTGCCGAGCGAGGGCCTCGTGGCCGGGGCGGTCCAGGTCCCTCCCGACGGACGACCCGTCCTGTTCCTGCGCGACCACCCGGTCACGGGCGGCTACCCGGTGATCGGGGTCGTCTCGGCAGGGGCTCTCGACGTCGCGGCGCAGCTCCGACCGGGGGACCGGCTGCGCTTCCGGGAGGCGAGTTGACGCAGCGGCGGAGCGCCGCGTAATGTTCTCGAAGTCAGCCCGGCAGGGAGGAACAGACACCACTGCGAAGCTCTTCGGAGCCGCCGCGAAGTGGCTGGATCCCCCGGGTGGCCACCCCTCAGATCTTCTCAGGACACCTCTGTGTGCCGTGTGAGTCGTGCGGGGCGGTCGGCTCAGGCGGCTCTCCTTCACCGGGAACGGCGAAGTTGAGACGCGGGAATGAGTCTGGTAGGTTAGAGAAGTTGCCCCGAGTGAAGGCCCCTGGTGGGTTGGAGTCGGTGCGTGTCGGTTGCTTGAGAA
>NZ_JACSQE010000017.1:0-86765 GCF_014836745.1 Oerskovia gallyi | reverse complement strand
CCTGGCGGCCGCGGGCATCCTGCCCCGCCAGGAGGTCACGATCACCCCCGAGGCCGGGTCGTACACGGTTTCCGCGCAGGGCGCCGAGACCGTCCTGGACCTGCCCGACGACGTCGCGCGCCACCTCTTCGTCACCGCACCCTGACCACCACCCACCCCAGCACACCCCCACCGCCCCGCACCCCCCACCCGGGATGCGGGGCGACGTGCGTCACGCGCCGGACTTCACCCCCAACGATCCACGCGCACCACGCGTCATGATCAGTGACACCGCCCACCACGGGCGGTCGGGCTGAGGAAGAAGGGGGAACGGTGGCCGACTGGGACGACGAGCTCACCGCGCTGACCAGACAGCGTGGGACCGCGCTCGTGGGGTACGCCTACCTGCTCTGCGGGAACAGGCGCGACGCGGAGGACGTGGTGCAGGACGCACTCGTCAAGGTGTTCTCGAGGCTCCGCGGGAGGGGCGCGACGACGGAGGGGCGGACCGCTCCTGCCACACCTCCGGGCGGGACCCGGCTCTTCACGCTCGACGACACGGCTGCGCAGGGGGCCGACCGCCCCGTCGCCCACCTCGAGGGGTACGTGCGCCGTGCGATCCTCACCCTCTACCTCGACGGGTACCGCCGTCGACGGCACTGGCTCGGACTGCGCCATCTCGTCGGCCAGCGCGAGGGCGTGGCCGGACCGGAAGCCCCCGCCTCGGCCCGCGCCGACACGGCCAGGGCGCTCGCCGGCCTGACGCCGCGTCAGCGTGCGTGCGTCGTGCTCCGGTACTACGAGGACCTGACGGTCCCGCGCATCGCCGAGGAGCTCGGATGCGCCGAAGGGACCGTCAAGCGTCACCTGTCGGACGCGATGGCCGTCATGCAGCAGACCCTGGGCGCCGCTTCCCCGATCGCAGGGTCCACCGCGACGCCAGCGACGTCCCCCGCACCCACCGCCTGGCCCCCCACCGACCCGGCACCACCAGCCAAGGCACCGCACACGACGAACGGGAGGAACATCGCGTGAGCACCATCGACAAAGGACCCTCGAACCACGAGGACGACCTGGGCCGCGCGCTGCACGACCTGGTCGACGACGCGTCCCTGCCCGGTCTCGACGCCCACCTCGACGTCGTCCGCGGACGGACGCGACGCCGTCGCGCAGCGAAGAAGGTCGCCCTCGGAGCGACGACCCTGTGCGTCGCCGGGGCCCTCGGCGTCGCCGCGCTCTCGATCCCGCAGGACGTGCGGCCCGAGCCGATCGCGCCGGCGGAGTCCCCGTCACCGACGGCGACCCCCTCGCCGACGCCCGAGCCGCCGCCGACGTTCCCGGCCGCGATCACCGCCTCTGCCCTCGCCTGCCAGCAGCCCGCCCCGACCCCGACAGGTGACGACCTGCCCGCCCGTCTGAGCATCGACATCCCCGACCTTGCGGCTCAGACCCCAGGTTCGGCGACCGCGCCGGTCCTCATGACGTTCGACGACAAGGTGAGGCTCCGATACGACGACTCGGCCACGGGGGCCTACGTGGTCGTTCAGGACGGGGTCGTCGTGAGCTCCTCGCTCCCCGCTGCGGAGACCACGGGCGAGGCCACGCCTACCCCGGGGTCGTCGGCCGGCTGGGAGATGGAGGTCACGACGGTCCCGACGTGCGGTGGGGCCAGCGGTCACCTCTCACGACTGCCGGCAGGAAGCTACGAGGTCTTCGCACTGCACCGGTTCCCCCTCACCGGGTACTCGGCCCAGCGCCCGGACGGGACCTGGGGCGACGAGGCGACCGGCACGCTCTTCGACGGATGGCTCGTCTCGGAACCTGTCCCGTTGACGATCACGCCGGAGCCACCGCTCATCCCGGGCGCCTTCGCGTCACCCACGTTCACGTTCCCCGTCGCACCAGACGGTCCCCACATTGATTCGTGCTCAGCCCCTGCGCCGACGCCGAGCGCACCGGACGCGCTTGGGCTCCTGACGATCGACGAGCCTCGTGTGTCAACCCAGAGCGGCGCGACCGTCACCGTCAGACTGGCCCAGTCCGCCGTCCCCCACGCAAAGGTCTACGCCGACGACATCGGCGGGGTGATCCTCTGGCAGCTCACGAAGGACGGGCAGATCGTCGCCACTGGAAACTCGGCCGACGCTCAGCCGGGCGAGGAGCCGCTCGGCGAACGGACCCTGCGGCACACCTTCGACGTCGTTCCCCTGTCGTGCGCCTCCTCGGAGGGCGAAAATCTGCCTCCGGGCGAGTACCAGCTGTATGTCACCAAGCCATACAGGGTATTGGCCTACTCTCTCCAACTCCAGGACGGCACGTGGGGCCCGGTCATGACGTCCCGACACACGAGCCCACCCTGGTTCTACGACTGGGGCCTCACCACCGAGCCCATCCCCTTCACGATCACGTAGAGGTCGTGACGTCGACCTGCCGAGCATGCGGCCCGCTCGAGACCCCCGCTCGCCGACCGGAGAGCGGGGGTCTCGTGTCACAGCGAAGGTGAGCGTCTCGGGGCCGCATCTAGCGAGGGCGAGGCCCCAGCGTTTCACCCCCAACGTTTCGCCGCTGGTGTTCGTTGAGAGCGGTGACACGGCACGCTGATCGACGCAGGAGGACTTCATGGCCCGTTGGGAACAGGTGCTGGACGAGATCGTCCGCACCCGTCGGAGAGCGCTCGTGGGGTACGCGTACCTGCTGTGCGGCGATCTGCGGGAGGCCGAGGACCTCGTCCAGGAAGGACTCGTGCGAACGTTCCGGCGCGGGCGTGCCGCGACCGACTTCCAGCTCGCCGAGAGCTACGTCCGCAAGGCGATCCTCACGACCTACCTCGACGGGTTCCGGCGACGACGCCACTGGGAGAACGTCCGGCACCTGCTCCACGACCCCGGCGGGACCGGAGAGACGGGACCGGGCACCCCGGCCGCCACGGACGACCGCGTCGACGTGCAGAAGGCACTCATGACGCTCTCGCCCCGTGAGCGTGCGTGCGTCGTCCTGCGCTTCTACTCCGACCTCACGGTCCGGCAGGTCGCCGACCAGCTCTCGCTCGGCGAAGGCACGGTCAAGCGCTACCTGAGCGATGCCAACAGCAAGCTCGCCGCCTGCCTCGGGCCGATCGACACCCCGTCCGACGACCTCGACGTCACTCCCCTGGGAGGAGCCCGATGAACGACAAGCAGCAGCCCTCGACTCCCCTGCACCTGGACGCCGCCTTCTCCGACATCGCCGCGAGCGCGGGCGCCGCCGCCACCGACGGAACCACCGGGACCGTCGAGGTCCACCGTCTGGTCAAGAGATCCCGACGCCGGCGCGCGGCCGCCTTCGGTACGGGCGGCTTCGTCCTCCTGGGCGTCGCGGGCATCGGGCTCTCCGGGCTCCTCGCCCCAGCGCCCGTCGAGATCCTGCCGGCTCCCCCCGTCTCCCCCGCTCCGACGGCCCCCCCGTCGATGTGCGGGACGACGCTCGACACGGACCCCGATCCCCGGGTTGCCCCGGCCTGGGGATTCGACCTGCGATCGGACTCGACCCGGGCCGAGGTCGGTGAGACCTGGACCGGCGACGTCGGGTTCTCGAGCGGGCGCGCGACGACGACGGCGACGCTCTCCGACATCCGACTCGTTGCCACCCGAGGGGGTGAGGTCGTCGGAGTCGTGCTCCCGACCGGCGAGGAGGACGACCCGATCTCGCTGCCCGTGGACGGGTCGAGCGTGCTACCCCTCACGGCAGACCTCGTCGACTGCCTCGACACCTCCCAGCCGCTCGGCGAGGGCGACTACGTGCTGTACGTCCAGGCGACCCTGGGCACCGCGGGAGGCAACACCGCGACGTGGGTGACCTCGCCCGTCCCGCTCGAGGTCGTCACTGCGGGCCAGGGCAGCGAACCACCGCCCGAGGCCACCGGCCCCGAGCCTGGGCTCGCCCCCATCGAGGTTCGCGACGTGATCGGCGACGACGACTCAGCAGTCTTCGAGGCTTTCCGAGAGGCAGCAGCGACCGGCGCTCCAGCGACCGTCGACCTGACCTTCGCCGTGTCATCGGACTGGCAGGTCGTCGAGGTCGTCGAACAGGACGGGGTGCGACGCCTGTCGCTCCCCCGCAAGGCAGAGGACCTTCCCCGCCCCCGCACGACGAGCGACGACGGCTGGTCCGTGGAAGCGCACGGGGGAGCTCTCTTCTCCGACGCGAGCACCAGTTCCTGGCCGTCCGACCGACTTGTCGGGACGTACGACGTGACGCGCGACGAATCGGGTGGACGGCCACGCTTCGTGCTCCGCGTCGTCGACGGTGGGACACCTGCGACGGCTCCGCCGACGAGAGACCGAGAGATCTGCGAGGCCATCACCGCGTCGGTCAACGCGGAGTCCGCGTACCCGGCCGACCTGGCTGCCGACCTCCGGTATCTCCTCGACCATCCGGAGCCGGGAGATCGCTCCCCGCGTCACGCCGAGATCCGGGCGCGATGGATCGACTCACCGCGCGTCTGGTGGGCCATGCAGATCGATGTGGCCACTCAGACGGCCGATCCGAGCCCGAACTCGAAGATTGCGCAGGTCTGCTAGACCGGGCACCCAGCGCGCAGGACTCGACGGGCGCGCGGCCCCGCTCGCCGCACGGCGAGCGGGACCGCGCCGTGTTCCCCCGTCGTAAACCCCGCTCCTGCGCTTGAATGGTGGCACCGCCTGCCTCGAGGAGCACGTATGCCCCGCTCGACCTCCCTCTCTCGCACCTCCGCCCCACCCTGGGCGGAGACCGTCGCCTCGTGGGCGGGGAGGATCGTGCAGGCCGTGGCCTTCTGGCTCGTGCTCGCCCTGGTCCTGCTGCTGTTCGCCCCGGGCTTCGTCCGGACGGTGAGCGACTGGTTGGCGGTCCTGAACATCCCCACGTTCCCGAGCGTGTTCTCGGTGGTCCTGGTCGGCGTGATCGCGAGCGGCCTGCTGCGGCGCCAGCGCGCGGCGCTGTGGTTCGTGGTGGTGGTGTGGCAGTTCCCGGTCGCGGTGCTGGGGCTCGCCGTCGGCCTGCTGTGGGTCTTCGACGAGGACAAGCAGGCGCTGCGCGCGGACGGGCTGGTCCTGTCCCCCCTCGAGATCGCGTCGTGGGTCGTGGCCGTCGTGGCGGTGGTCCTGCTGATCGCGGCCCGGTCCGCGTTCCCGGCCCGGGTCAGCAAGGGTGCGTGGTGGCGGGCGATCCTCGTGCTCGTGGGCGGCGTGGCCGTCTCGGCGTTCCTCACGCTCCTGCTGCTCGAGGTCGTGCCGAACTCCCTGCACGGGATCCGCAACCGGGTGAACTGGAGCCTGTCCGTCGCGCTGGGTCTCAAGCCCAGCGACTACCCGTTGCACGCCGACGGCTCCGGTCCCGGGTGGCTCGCGCTCGTCGCGGGCCTGGTCTCGGCGCTCGCCCTGGTGCTCGCGATCGCGGTCTTCATGCGTTCGGCCCCGCACGACGCCAAGGTCGAGGCAGCCGACGAGCTCGCGGTGCGCAAGCTCCTGCTCGAGCACCCGAGCGACGACTCGCTCGAGTACTTCGCGACGCGCTGGGACCGGAGCGCGATCTTCTCCCAGGACCAGCGGGCGGCCGTGTCCTACCGGGTGATCTCCGGCGTGTGCCTCGCGGCGGGCGACCCGATCGGCGACAAGGCGAGCTGGCCCGACGCGATCGAGCAGTGGCGCGCGCACGCCCGCCGGTTCGGCTGGGTGCCTGCGGTCCTGTCGACGAGCGAGCTGGGGGCCAAGGCCTTCCAGGCCGTGGACCTGCACCCGATCGCCCTGGGCGACGAGGCCATCATCAACACGCGGACGTTCACGCTCGACGGCCCGGCGATGCGCTCGGTGCGGCACGCGGTCGCACGCCCCGAGCGCGAGGGCTACCGGGTCCTGGTGCGCCGCCAGGCCGAGATCCCGGCCGACGAGCTCGCTGCTCTGGTCGCCGCGGCCGACGAGTGGCGGCACGGCGAGGAGCGGGGCTTCTCGATGTCGTTGAGCCGCCTCGGGGACGCCGCCGACCCGCGCGAGATGATCGTCTCCGCGCACGACGCCGAGGGGAACCCCCGCGGGCTCCTGTCGTTCGTGCCGTGGGGCCGCCGCGGCCTGTCGCTCGACGTCATGCGCCGCCACCCGCAGGCCGTCAGCGGCGTCACCGAGCTCATGGTGACCGAGCTCGTCAAGGCCGGCCGCGGGGCGGGCGTCGACCGGATCTCGATGAACTTCGCGATGTTCCGCGGCTCGTTCGAGCAGGGCGCGCGCATCGGCGCGACCCCGATCCAGCGTTTCAACCGCCGGGTGCTGCTCATCGCGTCGCGGTTCTGGCAGCTCGACTCGCTGTACAAGTCGAACGAGAAGTACCTGCCGGACTGGAAGCCGCGACTGCTGTGCTTCCAGAACGCGGGCCAGCTCACGCAGGTCATCTTCGCGGTGGGCCAGGCCGAGGGCTTCCTGCCGAACACCCCGAACCTGTTCCACCGCCGCGACCGCTCGCCGGACCTGCACCGGCCCGAGGTCTCCGCGGCCTTCGCCGAGGCGGTGCGCGCCCAGGAGACCGCGCTGCTCACGGTCTCCGCCCCCACGCGTCGCCTGACCGAGCAGCAGGCCACGCGCCACGCGAAGCTCGGCGTGCTGCGCGCGGCGGGCATGGAGCCCTACCCCGTCTCCGTCCCGCGCACCGTCTCGATCGGCGAGGCGGTGCGCCGGGGCCACTCGATCGGGCAGACGCAGGGCGCGCCGGTGCCCGACGGCGCGGCACCGGCCGGGACGAGCACGTCGCCGGGCGACGTGGCCCCCCAGGGCGACGTGTCCGTCGTCGGGCGTGTGGTGCGCCTGCGCGACCACGGCGGCGTGATCTTCGCGGACCTGCGCGAGGGGACCGACGAGATCCAGGTCATGTTCACGGCCGACCGCCCCGGTCCCGACCTGGGGCTCTGGCGGCGCGCGGTCGACCTGGGCGACCAGGTGAGCGTCACGGGCGACCTGACCCGCAGCCGCCGCGGCGAGCTGTCGCTGCACGCGAGCGCGTGGCAGATGGCGTCCAAGGCCCTGACCTCGCCGCCCGACAAGCACCGCGGCCTCGCCGACGCCGAGGCCAAGGTCAGGCTCAAGCACATGGAGCTGGCCCTCGACACCCGGACCGCGCAGATCCTGCGCGGACGCAGCAAGGCCGTGAAGTCTCTGCGCGACTCGCTCGCGGCCCGCGACTTCATCGAGGTCGAGACCCCGATCCTGCAGCGCGTGCACGGCGGTGCGAACGCCCGACCCTTCACGACGCACATCAACGCGTACGACCTCGACCTGTACCTGCGCATCGCGCCCGAGCTGTTCCTCAAGCGGCTCGCGATCGGCGGCGTCGGTCGGGTCTTCGAGCTGGGCCGCAACTTCCGCAACGAGGGTGTCGACGCGACCCACAACCCCGAGTTCACGTCGCTCGAGGCGTACCAGGCGTACGGCGACTACACGACGATGCGCGAGCTCACACGCGACCTCATCGTCGAGGCCGCGGTCGCCGTGCACGGCGAACCGGTCTCCCGCCGGGCGGACGGGACCGTGGTCCGGCTCGACGGCGAGTGGCCCGTCCGTACCGTGCACGGGGCCGTGTCCCGTGCCGTGGGCCAGGAGGTCACGCCGGACACCCCGATGGCCACGCTCCAGGCGATCTGCGAGGAGAAGGGCGTCCACTTCACGCCCGACATGACGCACGGAGCGATCGTGACCGAGCTCTACGACGCGTTCGTCGAGGGGCAGACGGTCGAGCCGACGTTCTACACCGACTTCCCGCTCGAGACCTCTCCCCTGACCCGCACGCACCGCCGCGACCCGCGGCTCGCCGAGCGGTGGGACCTCGTGGCGTTCGGCGCCGAGCTGGGCACCGCCTACTCGGAGCTCATCGACCCCGTGGACCAGCGCAACCGGCTCACGCAGCAGTCGCTGCTCGCCGCGGCGGGCGACCCCGAGGCCATGGAGGTCGACGAGGAGTTCCTGTCCGCCCTCGAGTTCGCGATGCCGCCCACGGGCGGGCTCGGGATCGGGGTGGACCGCGTCTACATGATGCTCATCGGGGCGAGCATCCGCGAGACGCTCGCGTTCCCGTTCGTCCGCCCGTCGGGGCGGGGCTGACAGGCCGTGGGCCCGGCCGCCCGACCGGGCGACGGTCGACCCGCGCCAACCCTGACGTACCGGACACCCGTCGGCCGGCCGCGGGAGAGTACGCGGGCGGGATCGGACGAGTTTTCCGCACCATCGTGCGGCCCCGGTCACATCGGGGCCCGACGGGGTTCCGCGCATCGATAACGAACGAGTAACGTAGGCCGCGATCGGGTGCACGACGGACGGCAACGACCACTGGCTCCCGCACCACGAAGTCAGTACCGACCTCCTGCCGGAGGCCGTCCCAGAGCACAGGAGTCACGTCAGGTGGAAACGTCCGCACCGGTCCAGCAGCGCCCGCACGGCGCGGCGCCGACCCCCACGCGGCGTCAACGTCAGGCCGAGCTTCGCGCGCGAGAGCTCGCCGCGGCCGGACGCGAAGGACGCCCTCCCGCCGACCACCTGCAGGTCGAGCACCGGCACACCGCCATGACGCGTCCCGCGACGTTCGCCGTGCCGCAGGCCGCGCCCCACCCGGCCCCTCTCGTACCGTTCCCCGTGCCGACCGCAGCCACCCCGGTCGCCCCCGCTCCGCAGGTCGCCGTCACGGCAGCGCCTCGGACCGCTCCGTTCCCGCCGACCGGCATCCGGCGCGCGGCCCCTGAGGCCGTGGCACCGCTCCAGACCCCCTCGGGCGAGATCCCCGTCGTCATGGTCCCCGCGCCGACCCCTCTCCGCTCGGCTCCGACGCCGGTCGTCGCCGCCGGACCGGCAGACGCCTCCACGACGCCGGCGCTCGACGGCCCGGTCTTCCCGCCGCTGAGCCGGCGCGAGCGCAAGTCGGGTGCCCCCGCGACCGCGGCCACACCGGTGGCTCCCGCGACGCCGGCACGCGGCACGTTGTTCGGCTCGCGTCTCGTGGCGCGCGCCGCGACGGGCGCGGCGTTCGTCGGCGCCCTGGCGTGCGTGCCCATGATCATCCCCGGCACGGCGTCGGGCGACCTGGCCCCCGGCGGGCAGCAGGCGGACCTCGCCGACGACGAGGGGACGAACACCACGACCCTCGCTGCCGACGACGACATGATCGCCAAGGCGGAGGCTCTGCTGGCCCGCGCCGAGGCCTCCTCGACCCCCACCCATGAGCTCGAGACGGCGCGTGCCGAGCTCGTCGCGCTCAAGGAGTCGATCCTCGCCGAGCGCAGCGAGGGTTCGCAGCGGGCGTCGCGCTCGACCGAGCGCGCGTCGCTCGCGGACAGCGTCGAGGTCGCCGACACGACGGTCGCACAGGACGAGGTGGCGACCGGTCCGGTCACGACCGCAGACCTCGGCCAGGCGATGGACAAGATGGCCATGCAGCTCAACGACTTCGGCGAGACGTCCAAGTCGGTCGTCACCCCAGCCCCCGCGACCCCGGCAGAGCTCGCGGCCGAGCGCCGCGTCCGTGCGGCCACGCTGCTCGACCAGTGCGGGTCCGCCAACTTCGCGAACGGCAAGATCCCGGCGTCCGCGCTCACGTCGTTGTCGTTCGCCCCGAGGCACTCGCTGCGCTGCGACGCGGCCGCGATGCTCGAGGAGCTGTCCGCCGCGTACGCGCAGCGGTTCGGTGCGGCCATCCCCATGACGGACTCGTACCGCTCCTTCTCGGAGCAGGTCTCGACCCGCGCCGCCAAGCCCGGCCTGGCGGCCGTCCCGGGGACGTCCAACCACGGCTGGGGTCTGGCGATCGACCTCGCCGCTCCGGCGTCGAGCCCGGGATCGGCACAGTACAAGTGGCTGCGCGCGAACGCCCCGCTGTACGGGTGGGACAACCCGGCGTGGGCCCGTCCCAACGGGTCGAAGCCCGAGCCCTGGCACTTCGAGTACGCGGCCGGCTGGTAGCCGCCCGCTCTACCGGAAGGCGGCGTCCGCGTCGGGTGCGAGCGCCCCGTCGGGGACCTCTCCACGCAGGACCTGCGCGACGACGTCGGGCCTCGTGAGCGGGAACAGGTGCCCCTCCCCCGGGAGGCCGTAGACCTGCGCGCCCAGGCGCGCCCCGAGCTCGCGCTCCTCCCGCAGGAACGGGCCCTGCCCGCGCGTCCCCCACCCGACGAGCTGGACGGGGCGTACCACGAGCAGGTCGAGCGCGTCGGAGCGGTCGGCGAACAGCTCGGTGACACGCTCGGCCTGCGACCAGCTCTGCTCGTACTGCCCCACCAGCAGGCGCCAGGCCTCCGGCGTGCCGTAGCGGCGGACGGCCTCGTCGTCGGGCATGGGGTCGGGGCGGTGCGTCCCGTCGTACCAGGCCCGACGGCGCAGCGCAGGCCCGCGCCTCGTCACCGCCCCGCAGCGCGAGAGCAGGGTGCCGCCCGCGTGGACGAGCCTCTCGGCGAGCAGCGTCGCGCCGACCGGGGCGGGCCGCTCGGGACGTCGCGGCAGGAACGGAGCCGTCGGGTCGAGCAGGACCACGGCCCCGAGCTCCTCGGGGAACGACAGCGCCCACTCGATCGCGGCGAGACCGCCGACGCTGTGCCCCACGAGGCCGATGCTCGCGGACGCATGCCGACCGGCCAGGCCGAGCGACGCCCGGATCGCGGCGACGGGCGCGGTGACGGCGGTCTCCCACGAGTCGAGCACGAGCACGGTCGCGGCCGGGAACTGGTCCCGCACCACGCGCGCGAGCGGCTCCATGTCGGAGGGGGCCAGCAGGAGGCCGGGCAGGATGACCCACGTGGCGGGGGGCGGGGTCGCCGTCGTCATGGGGCCCAGTCCATCACGCGTCCCTGGGACCCGCCTCGGAGGAGGCTGTGGATGAGGCTGCGGGGATCCGCAGGACCTGCACCGCGAGGACCAGGACGACCGAGAACGCGACGATCTGGATGCGCTGCGCGATGCCCGTGCCGAGGGGCAGCGGGCTGCCGAACATGCCGATCGTGCCGGTCACGACGCCCAGGACGGGCCCCAGGGCGCCGGCGAGGCGGGCCGTGAACCCGAGGAGGGTGCGCCGTCGGGAACGCGCGAGCCACACGACGCCTGCGCTCGCGACGAACGAGCCGATCCCCGACGCGACGCTCGAGAACGTGTGCGCCTGGTGGGCCGAGCTCAGGACCCCTGCGTCCTCGCGCGCGGCGCAGCTCCCGACCGACAGGGCACAGTCGAGCGGCAGCAGGGCGTCGGCCATGGTGGCGAGCCCGAACACCACGAGCGCCCAGGCCGTCACCCGCTGCAGGAGGGTCGCCGCCGGGTGTCCGGCCGCACGCCGACGCCGGTACGCGACGCCCAGGACCGCGAGGCCCGTCACCACGAGGGCCCCGGCGGCGAGGTCGGTGCCCCGGAACAGCGCGGACGTCGGCTGGTCGAGCGCGGCGAGCTCGGACAGGTAGGAGCGGGCCGGGTCGAGGGGCCACCCGGCGGCAGCCTCCAGGACGACCCCGACGTAGAGGACCCCCGCGAGGGTCAGGAGGACCTGGGCGACCGTGACGAGCGGGCTGGTGCGTCCGGTCCGGAGGGCCTGCGCGGACCTCACGCGACCAGTGCCTGCACGCCCGCGACGATACGGTCGATCCCGAACTCCAGCTCCGCCTCGGCCGAGTAGGCGGACTGCTGCGCCTCGCCGACCGTGGCACCCACCCTCCCGGCGACGGCGAACGTGCTCATCTTGCTGATCCGTTCGAGGAGCGGAGCGTTCACGGCCCACCACTCGTCGTCGGTCTGCCCGCTCTCCTCGTGCGCGAGCCGGGCCGCGCGCGCCCGCCGCGCCGCGGTGGTCGCCTGCCCGACGACGAGCGTCACGGTCGCGTCCATCGCGACGTCGTCGAGCCCGATGCCGTCGATCGCCCGCAGCTCGACGTCGTACTTGCGGGTCTCGCCCGGGCCGAGGACGGGGCGCGCGAGGTCGATGTCGAGGAGCCACGGGTGCCGCGCGAACAGGTCCCAGTTGGCGCGTGCCACCGAGCGCAGGCGATCCTGCCAGGTCGCTCCCGGAGCCTCCCCGTGCGGGTAGAGCTCGCCGTACGCACGGTCGACCACGAGGTCGACGAGGTCGTCCTTGTTCTGGACGTACGTGTAGAGCGACATGGTGCCGATCCCCAGCTCGGCGGCCACCTTGCGCATGGACAGGCCGGTGAGCGCCCCCTCGGCGTCCGCGAGCCCGACGGCGGCGCTCGCCACCTCGTCGGGCGTCCGGGACTGCTGGGGTCCGCGCGCGCCACGGTCCGCGTGCAGGCCCCACAGGAGGGCGAGGGTGCGCGCGGGGTCGCGCGGGGTCGTGGCGGGCGGTGCGGGAGCCGTCGGGGTCGGCACGGGCTGCCTCCTCGTGAGCGATCGGGGATCATCGAGGGGACCCGACGGATGCCCGACCTGTCGGGAATGATCTGCGTACATCGTACGTTGATCGCTCGGAAGACTGCCGTACGACGCACCAGGAAAGAGGTCCTGTGCCGCGACCAGCGCCACACCCGACCGCCGGCTCGACCTCGGGCGGCGGGCACCCGCCAGGCGTCGACGCCCTGCTCGACGCCTGGGCGGCGGGAGACGGCAGCCCCGCCGAGGTGTTCTGGGGAGCAGTGTGCGCCGAGGCCCTGGGACACGTCGCGGCCGGTCGCCTCGTGCCCGCGGTCGCCGCAGGCTCCGCAGGGTGGCGGGTGGCCCCGCTCGACGGTGCCGCCCTCGACCGCGTGGACGCCCTGGCGGATGCCATGCCCGAGGGAGCCGAAGGGGCGCTGGTGGGCGGGATCGCCCCTCGCGCTGACCATGACGTCGACGGGTTCGTGCTCTGGGAAGGCTGCGACCGGGCGACGCGCGCCGACACCGTGCGGCGGATCATGGACGTGGTCGCGAGCACCTGGGTCCGACGCGCTGCGACGGCCGTCGGCGTGCCGCCGGGGCCGGCTGGGCAGCTGGTCGAGGCCGCCCCTGACGACCGACCTGCCGCGGAGGACGAGGCGCAGGACGGCCTCGCCGCCTGGGCACGGGACGTCGCCGCGCTGCTCGACCCGCGGGTCACGGTGAGCCTCCGGCTCGACCCGCTGTCGAGCGACCGGCCCACCGCCGACGGCGACCTCGCGAGGAGCGACTGGCTCGCGACCGTCGTCACGCACGGTCGTGACGGTGCACGGACGGCCGACGAGCTGTGGACCGCCGCCCGCACGGACCCCGGCGCGCGCGACGCGCTCGGCGACGTCCTGGTCCGGCTGCGCGCGGGAGCCCATGCCTGGCCCCCGCTCGACGGGCTGCTCGACCAGCCCGTCCCCGGCGACCTCGTCCTCGCCCCGGCCGACGTGCGCGAGCTCCTCGCCGGGGGCGCTGCGGCACTCGCCGCGACGGGGATCGGCGTCGAGTGGCCCGCGAGCCTCGCCGGCCAGGTCCGTTCCGTCGCGGTCTTCTCGCCGACCGAAGCCCCCGACGCGGCCGGCGCCCTCCCCGCCCTGCTGCGTGCCGGGCCCGTCACGGACCGGTCAGGGGTCGCGTCGAGCCCCATGATGCTCACGCACGAGCTGACGCTCGACGGGGTCCGCCTCACCGCGGCCGAGCGCGAGCACCTGGCGCGCGTCCATGCCGAGGGGCGCTCCGCCGTCGTGCGCCTGCGGGGGCGGTGGGTCCTCGCCGACCCGGCCGCGGCGCACGCCGCGACGCGGCGCGCGGCCCAGCCCGTCTCAGCGCTCGACGCCGTCGCGGCAGCGCTCACGGGCGTGGCCCGCGTGGGAGAGCAGGACCTGGCCGTGACACCGACGCCGTGGCTCGACCGGCTCCGCGCCGAGCTCGAGGACCCGGCCCCGGCGCGCGACGTCGTCGTGCCGGACGGGCTGGACGCCTCGCTGCGCGACTACCAGCTCGACGGCCTGCGCTGGCTCGCGCGGCTGACCGGTCTGGGGCTCGGCGCGTGCCTCGCCGACGACATGGGCCTCGGCAAGACGATCACGCTCATCGCGCTGCACCTGCACCGCGCCCGGCCCGACGACGCCGCACCGCCGCAGGTGGGCGGCGCGGGCACGGGACCCACCCTGGTCGTGTGCCCGGCCTCCCTCCTGAGCAACTGGGAGCAGGAGATCCGCCGGTTCGCGCCCGGCGTCGCGGTGCGCCGATTCCACGGGGCGTCGCGCGACCTGCGTGGGGTCGACGACGGGTTCGTGCTGACGACCTACGGGACCGTCCTGTCCGACGCCTCCCGCACCACGCCCGTGCTGGGTGCGCACCGGTGGGGGCTCCTCGTCGCGGACGAGGCGCAGCACGTCAAGAACCCCGGGTCCGGCACCGCGAAGGCGCTGCGCACGATCCCCGCCGAGGCGCGCGTCGCGCTGTCCGGGACCCCGGTGGAGAACAACCTCACCGAGCTGTGGGCCGTCATGGACTGGCTCAACCCGGGGCTCCTGGGCACGCGCGGGCAGTTCCGGCGACGTTGGGCCGACCCGATCGAGGGGACCCGCGACCCGGTCCTCGCCGAACGCCTCTCGCGCCTGGTGCGGCCGTTCCTGCTGCGGCGGCGCAAGTCCGACCCGGGGATCGCGCCCGAGCTGCCGCCCAAGACCGTGACCGACCAGGTGGTGCCGCTCACGGCCGAGCAGGTCGGGCTCTACGAGGGCGCGGTCCGGTCGGCCCTCGAGGAGATCGACCGGGCCGAGGGCATGGGGCGCCGCGCCATGATCGGCGGCCTGCTCACGCACCTCAAGCAGATCTGCAACCATCCGGCGCAGTACCTGCACGAGGAGGATCCCCGGTTGTCGGGGAGGTCGGGCAAGCTCGACGCGTTCACCGAGCTCGTCACGACGATCCGGGCCGAGGAGGGCGCGGTCCTCGTGTTCACGCAGTACGTCGCGATGGCCCGGCTCCTCGAGACGTACCTCGGCCGGCGCGGCGTGCCGACCATGCTGCTGCACGGCGGGACACCCGTGGCGCAGCGCGAGCAGATGGTTGCGCGCTTCCAGGCGACCGAGGAGATGCCGCCCGTGTTCCTGCTCTCGCTCAAGGCCGCCGGGACCGGTCTCAACCTCACCCGGGCCGACCACGTCATCCACTTCGACCGCTGGTGGAACCCCGCCGTCGAGGAGCAGGCGACCGACCGTGCCTACCGGATCGGGCAGACGCGACCCGTCCAGGTGCACCGCCTGACCAGCGAGGGAACCATCGAGGAGCACATCGCCCGCATGATCGAGTCCAAGAGGGAGCTCGCCGACGCCGTGCTGGGCGCCGGGGGTGTCGAGGGAGCGATCTCGGAGCTCAGCACCGCGGCGCTCGCCGAGCTGGTGTCGCTGCGGAGCGACGAGAGGAGGCGCCCGTGAGCGCCGTGGGCTTCCCCGCGTTCCCTCCGACGGGTACTGCGGCCAAGGGTGCAGTCCGTCGGGGCCAGTCCTGGTGGGCGCGCGCCTGGGTCCGGGCGATGGAGGAGTTCGCCCTCGACGCGGGGCCGCTCAAGAAGGGTCGGGCCTACGCGCGGACGGGTCGCGTGGGTCCGATCACGGTCGGCCCGGGAGCCGTCCAGGCTCGCGTACAAGATGACGACGGCGAGATGTACCACACGGTCGTCTCGCTCGAACCGTTGACCGACGACGAGTGGGACCGGTTCCTGCACGCCCTCGCGTCCCGCTCGGGTCGGCTCGCGGCGCTGCTCGCGGGCGAGATGCCCCGCGACGTCGTCGCCGCCGCCGTCGACGCCGACGTCTCGCTGCTCCCCGGGATCGGCGACCTCGAACCCGAGTGCGACTGCCCCACCTGGGACCTGCCCTGCCTGCACGCGGCAGCGCTCAGCTACCAGGCGGGCTGGCTGCTCGACGCCGACCCGTTCGTGCTCTTCCTGCTGCGCGGGCGGACCCGCGAGCAGATCCTCGACGCGCTGCGCGACCTCTCGTCGCCGGGCCACGCGCCCGAGCAGGAGGCCGCACGGGTCGACGCACCACCCGACCCGGCCGACACCCCGGCGAGCAGCACGAGGACGGGGCAAGCGCCGTCGAGCCCGCGGGTCCTCGGAGAGCTGCCCCCACCGCCCGACGTCCCCGAGCCCCCGGCCGCCGCCGACCTGCTCCCCGGCGTGCCGGACGAGACGGGCGACGGGACGCCCGTCGACCTCGCCGGCCTGCGGACCGTGCTCGCCGCCGCGGCCCGGTCCGCGGCCGAACGACTCACCGCGCTGGACCGCTGAGGGTGCGCTCGAGCAGGACCATGACCTCGTAGTGCGTGGTCTGCGGGAACATGTCCAGGACGCGGCCCCGCACGGGCCGCAGCGACGGCATGGCCGCGAGGTCGCGGGCCAGCGACACCGCGTTGCAGCTCGAGTAGACGACCTGCTGCACGGTCGAGGACTCGAGCCAGCCCGCGAGGTCGGCGCCGATCCCGCGCCGCGGCGGGTTCACGATCACGAGGTCGGGGACGCGCTGGGCCGCCAGGGCGAACGCCGTGGCGTCCCCGGCCCGGAAGGTCACGTCGTCGAGCCCCGCCTGGGCCGCGCTGCGCTCGGCGCTCACGATCGCCTCGCGGCTCGACTCGATCCCGACCACCTCTCGACCCGGCGTCGCGCAGTGGAGCGCGAAGCCGCCCACACCGCAGTACAGGTCCCAGACGCTGCCCGGCGCGGCCTCGTCGACCCATGCGCGGCCCTGGCGATACAGGGCCGCGGCGACCTCGGTGTTGGTCTGGAAGAAGCTCTGCTGGCGCAGGTGCATCTCGATGCCGTTCACGCGCATGGTCAGCGTGTCGGCCTCGGTCAGCAGGATCTCCTGCTCGCCCTCGAGCGCGGCCTTGTGCTCGGGCAGGATGTTGACCGACACCACGCGGGCCCGCGGCAGCGCGTCGAGCAGGGCCGGCAGGTGCTTGCGCAGGCGCGAGACCGGCTCCTGCGAGCGCAGCACGAAACGCACCATGAGCTCGCCGTCCGGGGACTGCGTGACCAGCACGTTCTTGAGCTCGCCGCGCCGTGTCGTCACGTCGTAGGGCGTGAGGCGTGCCCGGGTGACGAAGTGCGCGAGGACGGGGAAGACGGCCTGGAGGTCGGCCGGGTAGAGGCCGCAGTCCTGGAGGTCGACGCCGCGTCCGCCAGCGTCGAGGATGCCGAGCGTCGGGCGCTCGACCGTGCCGCCCACGACCATCTTGGCCTTGTTGCGGAAGCCCGACTCGCGGCTCGCGACCGGTCGCTCCCACCGCAGGTCGGTGTGTGCCGCGAGGAGCTCGCCCGCGTGCCGCTGCTTGTCGGCGAGCTGCGCGGCGTAGCCCTGGCCCATCAGGGTGCACGAACGGCACTCGTGGGCGTCGAAGTGGGGGCACTGCATTCCCCCGATCCTACGGGGCGGTCCTGCGAGGGACGGCCCGGCTCTGGGTGCTACGGCTTCTCGCCGATCACGACCGTCGCCCCGAGCTCGTCGTCGGTCTCGACGCGCGCGACGAGGCCCTCGCGTTCGAAGAGGCCGACCGCGACGGGCGCCTGCCGCTCGCTCGTCTCGATCAGGAGGTGGCCACCGGGGGCCAGCCAGCCCGCGGCCTCGGCGGCGACCCGTCGGTGCACGTCGAGGCCGTCGCGGCCGCCGTCGAGCGCGACGCGGGCCTCGTGGATCCTCGCCTCGGGCGGCATGGTCTCGATCGCACCGGTCGGGACGTAGGGCGCGTTGACGACGAGGACGTCCACGATCCCGCGCAGGCGGGTCGGCAGGGCGTTGTACAAGTCCCCCTCATGCACCTGTCCATCGAGGTTCCGGCGGGCGCAGCGCACCGCGGCGGGGTCGACGTCCGCGGCGTGCAGGTCGATGCCCGGGTGCGCCGCGACCAGCACCGCACCCAGCGCGCCCGTACCGCAGCACAGGTCGACGACCGTCGCACGCTCCCCCGTGAGCCCGCTCGCGAGCGACGCGAGGAGCGCCGTGCGACGTCGCGGCACGAACACCGTGGGATCGACCAGGATGCGCAGCCCGCAGAACTCGGCCCACCCGACGACCTGCTCGAGGGGCAGCCCCGCCACCCGGCTCGCCACCATGGCGTCCAGCTCGGCCGGGGACGTCGCGGCCGCACGGAGGAGGTCCGCCTCCTCCTCGGCGAACACGCATCCCGCTGCGCGCAGGGTGGACACGACGTCTGACGGGCTCATGGCGGGACTCACGCTACTACCCGGCCCCGCGCACGGGCGGATAATGGACACGTGCCCGACGACGCAGCCCCCGCCCCCGCCCGTCCCACCACCCTCGTGGCCGCCACCCCACGGGGCCCGTCCCCGCAGGCTCGAGCCCACGCAGAGGACCTCGCGCGATTCGTCGAGGCCTCGCCCTCGTCGTTCCACGCGGCCCACGAGGTCGCGCGCCGCGCCGTCGAGGCAGGCTTCACGCTGCTCGACGAGGCCGACGCCTGGCCGCGCACGACCGCCGGAGGGCGCTACGTCGTCGTGCGGGACGGCGCCGTCATCGCGTGGGTCACGCCCGCCGGGGCGAGCCCCACGACGCCCTTCGCGATCCTCGGCGCGCACACCGACTCACCCGGCTTCAAGCTCAAGCCCAGGCCGACCACGGGCCGCGAAGGCTGGTGGCAGGCAGGCGTCGAGGTCTACGGCGGCCCGCTGCTCAACTCGTGGCTCGACCGCGAGCTCGAGCTCGCAGGACGGCTCGTGACGCTCGACGGCCGCAGCCACCTCGTGCGGACCGGACCCCTGCTGCGCATCCCGCAGCTCGCGATCCACCTCGACCGTGCCGCGAACGACGGCCTCACGCTCGACAAGCAGCGCCACACCCAGCCCGTGTGGGGCCTTGGCACGCTCGGCGCCCCCGACGCCGACCTGCTCGCGCTCCTCGCCGAGCACGCGGGCGTCCGGGCAGCGGAGGTCGGGGGGTACGACCTCGTCGTGGCCGACACGCAGGCGCCGCGGATCTTCGGCGCGCACGAAGAGCTCCTCGCCTCGGGACGGCTCGACAACCTGCTGTCGGTGCACGCCGGTCTCGTCGCGCTGCTGGAGGCGGCGGCCGGGACCCCGAGCGGCGAGACGCCGATCGCGGTCCTCGCGGCGTTCGACCACGAGGAGATCGGCAGCGAGACACGCTCGGGGGCCAGCGGCCCGTTCCTCGCGGACGTCCTGTCGCGCGTCAGCGGCGGGCTCGGGGCGAGCGACGAGGACCGGCACCGCGCGCTCGCGGGGTCCCTGTGCGTGTCGAGCGACGTCGGGCACTCGGTCCACCCCAACTACCCGGAGCGCCACGACCCGGCGAACCGCCCCGTGGCGGGCGGCGGTCCGATCCTCAAGATCAACGCCAACCAGCGGTACGCGACCGACGCCCACGGTGCGGCGACCTGGGCCGCGGCCTGCGCGGCCGCCGGGGTGCCGAGCCAGGAGTTCGTCTCGGAGAACACCGTCCCGTGCGGGTCCACGATCGGGCCGTTGACCGCGACCCGCCTCGGCATCCGGACGGTCGACGTCGGCGCGCCCATCCTCTCGATGCACTCGGCGCGCGAGCTCACGGCCGTCGCGGACCCGTACTACCTGTCGCGCGCGATCGGGCAGGTCTTCGCGGGCTGAGACCGGCGGGAGTCCGTCCCCAGGTCACCGTCACCAGGTCACCACGTCACCACGTCACCGAGGTAGGGCGTAGTGCGCGAGGTAGAACCCCTCGCGCACTACGTCGCGCAGAACGTTCTACCTCGCCGCCCGCAGGGGTAGCGCCCGCTCGACGGTTCGGCGCCCGCAAGCACCAGGTGGGAGACTCTGAGACGTGCCCAGCCCGTCGCGAACCCCGGAACCGGACGCCGCGTCGGACGACACGGCGGGCGTCGGCCGTCCGGGTGCGAGTCCCAGCGGCCAGCCCTTCTCCGACCGGCCAGGCGCCCTCCTCGACGTCCTGCTCGCGGGTGGCCGCCGCGCCGACCGGCTGACGCACGTCGAGCACCTGCCCGGTCGCCCCGGCCAGCAGGCGGACTGGCCAGGCTGGGCCGACGCCTCGCTCGTCGCGGGCTACCGCTCGCTGGGCGTCGAGCGCCCCTGGGCACACCAGGTCGAGGCCGCCGAGGCCGCCTGGTCGGGGCGGCACGTCGCGCTCGCGACGTCGACCGGCTCGGGCAAGTCCCTGGCGTTCTGGCTGCCCGCGCTCACCGCGGTGCGCGCCGACCGCGCCGCCGAGACCCTGGCCCCGGGCCGGATCGAGAGTGCCCGCACGCGCGGCACGGTCCTCTACCTGAGCCCGACCAAGGCCCTCGCGGCCGACCAGGTCAACGGCCTCCAACGCCTCCTCGACGCCTCGCGCGCGGGCGACGTCAAGGTCTCGACGTGCGACGGCGACACGTCGTTCGAGGAGCGCAAGTGGGTGCAGGAGTACGCGGACGTCGTGCTGACCAACCCCGACTTCCTGCACTTCGCGCTCATGCCCAACCACCGGCGCTGGGCGCGGTTCCTGCGCAACCTGCGCTACGTCGTCGTCGACGAGGGGCACTCCTACCGGGGGGTGTTCGGGGCGCACGTCGCGCTGGTGCTCCGGCGCCTCGCGCGGCTCGCGGCGCACTACGCGCCAGCGACACAGACGTCTCCCGGTGGGCTGTCAGACCCAGGGAGCCCTCAAGGTCACGCTGCTTCTGACGGCGCTGCGCCACGGAGGGGCCTCACGTTCGTCGTCGCGTCGGCCACCACGGCCGACCCTTCCGTGAGCGCAGGCCGTCTCATCGGGGTCCCGCCCGAGCAGATCGTCACGGTCGACGCCGACACGAGCCCCGCCGGGCGCAAGACGTTCGCGCTGTGGCAGCCGCCCGAGGTCCTGGGCTACGAGGCCGCGCAGGCCCGCGCCGCGGCAGCGAACGACCCGGCGGCAGATGCGGCCCTCGCGGAGTCCCTCCTGATCGACCCCACGGCCCACGACGAGCTGGGCCTGACGAGCGACCCCGACGAGCCCGCGACCCCGGGCGACTCCCCCGAGCGCCCGCGCCGGTCCGCGACGGCCGAGGCCGCGGACCTCCTCGCCGACCTCACGGCGGCAGGCGCGCGGACCCTCGCGTTCACGCGCTCGCGCCGCGGCGCCGAGGCCGTCGCGACCCAGACCCAGGACCACCTGCGCGTCGTCTCGCCCCAGCTCGCGCGCCGGGTCGCGGCCTATCGCGGCGGCTACCTCCCCGAGGAGCGCCGGGAGCTCGAGCAGGCGCTGCGCAGCGGCGCGATCCGGGCCCTCGCGACGACCAACGCGCTCGAGCTCGGGGTCGACATCTCGGGTCTCGACGCGGTGCTCATCGCGGGCTGGCCGGGCACCCGCATGTCGGTCTGGCAGCAGGCCGGGCGGGCGGGGCGGGCGGGCGCCGACGGCCTGGTCGCGTTCGTCGCACGCGAGGACCCGCTCGACACCTACCTCGTGCACCACCCCGAGGCGATCTTCGCGGCCCCCCTGGAGGCCACGGTCTTCGACCCCGCCAACCCGTACGTCCTCGCGCCGCACCTGTGCGCTGCGGCTGCCGAGGTCCCGCTCCGGCAGTCCGACCTGCCGCAGTTCGGCGACCCCGCCGCGGTGACCGAGCTCCTGGGCGTGCTGGTCGCGCGGGGTGCGCTGCGCCGTCGGGCCTCCGGGTGGTACTGGACGCACGCCCAGTCCGCGGCCGCGATGACGGACCTGCGCGGCTCGGGCGGTTCGCCCGTGCGCGTCGTGGAGGCGGGCACGGGACGCCTGCTCGGCACGGTCGACGCGGCGTCGGCCGACGGCTCCGTCCACGACGGCGCGGTCTACGTCCACCAAGGAGTGAGCTACGTCGTGGAGTCGCTCGACCTGCGCGACGGCGTCGCGCTCGTCGCACGCCGGGACGTCGACTTCGGGACGTGGTCGCGCTCGGTCACGGAGATAGCGATCCACGGCGTCCGTGACGAGGAGCCGGGCACGGTCCCGGTGACGGTCCCCAACGACGCCACGCACCCAGCGATCCAGCGCTGGTGGGGGCCGATCGGTTGGGGGTTCGGGCCGGTCGAGGTCACGAGCCAGGTCGTGAGCTTCCAGCGCCGACGCCTGCCGGACCTGCAGATCCTGGGCACCGAGCCGCTCGACCTGCCCGAGCACACGCTCCCGACGACCGCCGTGTGGTGGACCGTCCCGGCCGAGGTGCTCGAGGCCGCCGGAATCGACGCCGACACCGCGCCGGGAGCGTTGCACGCGGCCGAGCACGCGTCGATCGGGCTCCTGCCGCTGCTCGCGACGTGCGACCGCTGGGACCTGGGCGGGGTCTCGACCGCGATGCACGTCGACACCGAGCAGGCGACGGTCTTCGTGTACGACGCGTACCCCGGCGGTGCGGGCTTCGCCGAGCGGGGGTTTCACCTGGGCGCGACGTGGCTCCGCGCGACGCGGGCAGCGATCTCGCGCTGCCCGTGCGCGGACGGCTGCCCCGCGTGCGTGCAGTCACCCAAGTGCGGCAACTTCAACAACCCGCTCGACAAGGCCGCGGCGGTCCGTCTGCTCGACGCGGTGCTCGCGTTCGCGCCGTCCGACTGACGGCTCGCCCCCTCCCCGCGCCGACGCCGGCCCCGCGCGGGCGGCGGCCCGCGCGGTGCCCAGCACCCCGGCCCACCCCGTCGCCTCGCGCGTGACGTCGACCCGGACGACACCGGCCCCCTGCTCGTCGCAGGCCACGACCACGGCGCCGTTGCGCTCCGCGGTCTCCCGCGCCGTCGGGCAGGCGTCCCACCCTCGCTGGAGGGCGGTCGCCGCGGCGAGCGCTGCGAGATCGGCCGCTGCCTGCGCCCGCCCACAGGCCCCCTGGGCCGAGGCGAGCGCCGCGAGCGCCAGCCCCAGCACGAGGACGACCGCGATCAGACCGAGCGCCAGCACGGTTCCTGAGCCGCGGTCACGGGGGCTCACGGCTCGCTCCACGCGACCGCCGCCCCGCGTGCCTGGAGCGGCGAGCGCGACAACCAGCCGCCGACCACGGGGTGGGAGACGCGCACCTCGACCCACGGGTCGCCGCGCGTGACGGTCACCGTGGCGTCGGGCCCGGCCGCCCGCCCGACGACGGCACGCACCGCCGCGTCGTCCTCTCCGATCGCGACGGCCCGGGCCGCGGCGCGCGCGGCGTCGGCGGCCTGGAGCTGTGCGTTCGCTGCCGCGGCGAGCGTGAGGACGGCCACCAGCACGAGGACGACCGCGGGCAGCGCGAGCGCGAGCTCGGCGGTCACGGTGCCGCGCTCACGGTCGCGGAACCTGCGCCCGGGCCGCCACCGCGCGCTGGTGGCCGTCTCGCTCATCCGATCGACAGGGCGCGCTGGATGATGCCGAGCAGCATCTCGCGCACCTCGCCGCTCTTGAGGATCGCGATGAGCAGCCCGGCGAACCCGACCGCCGCGATGGTCGCCACCGCGTACTCGGCGGTCGCGAGACCGGCTTCCGGGTCTTCGCCGCGGACCCGGGCGAGCAGCCCCGCCCATCCCGCTCTCGCTCCGTGCACAGCCTTCATGGGTGTCTCCTCCTGGTCCGTGGCCCGCCCGTCGCGCGCCGTGCCGCCCACTGTGGCGGGCCGGAGCCCCGGTGCGCGGGGCCGAGGGACACCGCTGTGGAGCGAGGTCCCCGTGGGCGACCTGTGCACGGCCCGTCCAGCGGGCCACGAACCGTCAGGTGGCGTCCTGCTGTTCCAGCCAGGCGAGGATCACTCGGTTCGTCTCCTCCGGCAGCTCCTGCTGGATCCAGTGACCGCAGTCCAGGTCGACCACGTCCACGCCGGGCACGAACTCCGCGAGCCGCTCCGACCGCGCGACCATGTCCCGTCCGCCGTAGATCATGAGGGCGGGCTGCTTGACGACCGGGTCCGCGTCCGCCAGCAGGTGCCAGTTGCGGTCGAGGTTCCGGTACCAGTTGATGCTGCCCGTGAACCCCGTCGACTCGAAGGCGGAGACGAGGACGGCCAGCTCACCGTCGCTCAGGACGGGGTCACCGAGCGGCGTCGTCGCTCTGGCGAGATCGATGAGCGCCATGCCCGGCCGGGGCTCGGCGGGGGGCTCGTTCTTCCGGTACAGGTTGCGCAGGAACTGGTGGGGGTTCTCGTCGAACACGGCGTCCGCGACGCCTGGGCGGCGGTTGAAGTGGACGAAGTAGAAGTCGGCGCCCAGCGCCGCCTCCATGCCCTCGATCCAGGGCCTGTCGCCGCGCTCCTGGTAGGGCAGGCTCAGGTTGATCACCCGGTTGACCCGGTGTGGGTGCAGCAGGGTCAGCCCCCAGACGACGAACGCACCCCAGTCGTGACCGACGAACGTGGCGTCCTCGTAGCCGTAGTGGTCGAGGAGCGCGACCAGGTCTCCGGACAGGTGCTCGATGTCGTACTCGGTCACGTCGGCCGGCCGGGACGAGCCGCCGTAGCCGCGCTGGTTCGGGACGATGACGTGGTAGCCCGCTGCCGCCAGGGCGGACATCTGGTGGCGCCAGGAGATGGCGTGGCCTGGCCAGCCGTGGCACAGCACGACGGGCCGCCCCGCGTTGTGCCTGCCTGCTTCGAAGACTTCGAGCTCCACGCCGTTGACGGCTACCAGGGTGGGCTCGGGGAAGTCGGGGGCACTGGGACGCATCGTTGGGTTCATGTCGCCATGATGCGCACCGGTACCGGTCAGCCCGTGGCCGGTTCTCCTCGCGTCCGCCACCTCTTCCCGTGAAACTGGTCGGCAGCGGCTGTCGATTCCGTCGGTGGTCACGCGTCATCGTGATGAAGGACCCACCACCCACTCATCTGGAGGAATCATGAGCACCGAGTACGCGATCCTCATCCACGCCCCGGAGGACGGCACGCCTGCCATGCGTCCGGACCTGGCCGCCGAGATCATGGCCCAGCACGACGAGTTCACGCGCCGCGTCGTCGCCGAGGGGCACCGCATCACGGGCGGCGTCGAGCTCGAGGCCGCCGGGACGGCGACCCTGGTCCGCCCGGGCGTCGGGACGACCGAGGGCCCGTTCACCGAGCTCGCCGAGCAGATCGGCGGCCTCTACCTGGTCGTGAGCGACGACCTGCCCGGGCTCGCGACGATCATCGACGAGGTCTTCGCGGGCGACGGCTGCACGTACGAGATCCGCCCCACGGTCGACCACGGCGGGACCGGCGACGCGACCGACCCCGAGGCTGCCGTCGCGTCGACCGCCGGCGCGGGGGCCTGACCCGTGAAGGTCATGTTCCTGCTGTACGAGGACGAGCAGGTCTGGGCCGCGGCCTCCGCCGACGAGCGGTCGCGGTACATGGTGCAGCACGACGAGTTCGCGGCGTTCCTGCGCGAGCGCGGGAGGTTGGAGGCCGCCGAGGCGTTGAGCACGGTCTCGGCGGCGACCACGGTCCGGCGCCGCGACGGCGACGTCGTCGTGACCGAGGGACCGTACGCCGAGCTCACCGAGCAGCTCGGCGGGTTCTATCTCGCGGACCTGCCGAGCATCGACACCGCGATCGAGGCCGTCGCCCTCCTGCCGCAGTACACGGTCGAGCTCCGTCCGGTCGTGGACGTGGACGACCTATGACCTGGCGCCCCGGAGGCCACGGGTGACCGAGGCGGACGACGCGCTCTCGGCCGCCTGGCGGGAGCACTGGGCGCGGTTGCTCGCGATGCTCGTCGCGCGCTACCGCCGCCCGGACCTCGCGGAGGACGCGCTCGCGGACGCGTTCGCCGCTGCGGCCCGTACCTGGCCCGAGGACGGCGTGCCCGACTCCCCCGCCGCCTGGCTGCGCACCGCGGCCGGGCGGCGGGTCCTCGCCCGCCTGCGCGCGGAGGCGGTCGCCGTCCAGAAGGTCCCGCTCATGATCGTGGAGGCACGGTCGGCGGCGGACGCCTCGGACGCGGTGCCCGGCCCGCCCGACGACGGCGCGCACCTGCCCGACGAACGGCTCCGGCTCGTCTTCTCGTGCTGCCACCCGGCGCTGTCGGTCGAGGCGCGCACGGCACTGACGCTGCGGTTCGTCGCAGGTCTGCCGGTCGCCGACATCGCGCGCCTCTTCCTGGTCCAGGACTCGACCATGGCTGCTCGCCTGACGCGTGCGAAGAAGCGCTTGGTCGCGGCAGGCATCCCGTTCGAGGTCCCGCCGCCCGAGCGGCTGGGCGGACGGCTCGACGACGTCGCCTCGGTCCTGTACCTGATCTTCACCGCGGGCTATGCGCCGGGCACGGGGTCGGACGTCCTGCGGGTCGAGCTCGCGGGCGAGGCGATCCGCCTGGGGCGCCTGCTCGACGAGCTGGTGCCGGGGCGCCCGGTCGTGCGCGCGCTGCTGGCGCTCATGGTGCTCCAGCACTCGCGCCGGGACGCGCGGACGGCGGCGGACGGGTCGCTCGTGCTGCTCGCGGACCAGGACAGGTCGCGGTGGCACGGTGAGGAGATCGCGGCGGGCCTCGCGCTGCTCGCGTCCGTGCCCGACGACGTCACGGGCCTCGCGGACGAGTACCGCCTCCAGGCGTCGATCGCCGCCGCACACGCCGCCGCGGGACGCGCCACCGACACCGACTGGGGCGCGATCGCCGACCTGTACGCGGACCTGGAGGCGGCCACGGGCTCGGCGATGGTGCGCCTCGCGAGGTCGGTCGCGGTCGCCGAGGCCCGGGGGCCGCTCGCCGCCCTGGCCCTGATCGACGAGTTCGAAGGGATCGACGAGATCCTGCGGACGAACCATCGGCTGCCCGCGACGCGTGCCGAGCTGCTGTCGCGCGCCGACCGGCCGACGGAGGCCGCGGCGTCGTTCGAGGAGGCCGTGCGTCGCTGCGGGAACGCGGCCGAGCGAGAGCACCTGACGCGGCGGCTGGTCGAGGTGCGCGCTGCCGCGCGGCGGTGAGCTCCTTCGGCACGGCCGTCCTGCGGACGGCTCCCGGGTGCCGCCGCTAGCGCCGGCGCCCGAGCGCGGGCCGCCCAGCGGCTCAGTCCCCCAGCACCCCGCCGCCCAGCGACAGCAGGACGGGCAGCAGACCGATGAGGACGAAGGCCGGCAGGAAGCACACGCCGAGCGGCAGCACGAGGTGCACCGCGAGCCGCGCCGCGGCCTGGCGCGCGGCCGCCTGCTGGTCGCTGCGGAGCTGCTCGCCCGCCGCGCGCAGCGCCTCCCCGGGCGCGGCACCCTGCTCCCACGCGAGACCCAGCGCCGACTGCACCATGGCCAACCGGGGCGGCGCACCGGCCCACGCCTCGACCCACCCGGCCCCGAGCACGACCGCAGCCCCTGCGCGGTGGAGCGCGGCGCCGTCGGGCCCTCCGATCGCCTGCCCCACGGCCTCGAGCGCACGCGGGACGCTCGTCCCCGCGCGGACCGCGGCCCCGAGCAGCTCGAGCAGGACACCGATCTCCACCGGTCCGACCGCCCCCGCCCCGCTCGCGACACGCACGCCTCGCGTGAGCCCGGCGAGCCGGGCACGCACCCCGGCCCGAGCGACCCACCACGGGCTCGTCGCGACGAGAGCCCCGCACGCGACGACGACGACCACGGACCAGTCGACACCCGTGGACCAGTCGCTCACGGCGGCGCCCCCACCGCGCGGGCTCGTGCCACGAGCCGTCCCGACCAACGACGACCGACCAGCAGGAGCACCGCACCGGCGAGCAGCCCGGCCGACCCCGCTCCCCCGCCGAGCGCCGTCGCGACCGGGTCCACCCCCAGCGCGACGCCGAGCAGCACCCCGACGAGCGGCAGCCACAGCAGCACGCGCGCCGTCGCGGCGGGCCCCGCGAGGGACGCCTCACGATCGGCCCGGGCCTCGGACTCGGCCGCGAGCGCCCGCGCGATCGACTCCAGGACCTCGCCGAGCGGCGCGCCGACGTCGGCGGCCAGGCGGCTCGCCGCGACGACCGCCGCGACCTGCCCCTCGGCCTCGAGCGACCCGCGAGCACTCACCACGGCGAGCAGGTCGCCGCGGTCGGGCACCCCCTGCTGGTCGACGCGCACCCCGGCGGCCGAGACCCAGGCGGTGCCCGGCGCAGCACCTGCGCGCAGCAGCGAGGCGACGTGCGCGACGACCAGCCGCACCGAGGACCCCGTGCCCGTGCGCCGCCACGCGAGCAGCCGGACTCCTGGGGACCTGCGAGCCGGACGCCGCCCGGCGAGCTCCCTCGCCGGGCGCCCGGACGGCGCGACCGCACCCCACACCACGCACGTGACGAGCAGGCCGAGGGTCACGCCCCGCCCCACCGGTCCACGAACGCGTCCCACCCGGCGCCGTAGACCGGGTCCTGCCCCCGGTCCCACGTCGCGACGGGGTCGACCACGAGCTCTCCGCGGGCGTCGCGCCGCACGACCCCGATCTCGGCGAGGTACCGCACGCGTCCGGACCGCCGCAGGTGAAGGACCACGTCGAGGGCCCCGGCGGCCTGGGCAGCGACGGCCTCGCGCGGCATGCCCGCGAGCGCGGCGAGCGCCTCCAGGCGGGCGGGGACCACGGCCGCCGCGTTGGCGTGGATGGTGGCGAGTCCGCCGTCGTGGCCCGTGTTGAGCGCCATGAGCACCTCGCGGACCTCCGCACCGCGGCACTCGCCCAGGACGATCCGGTCGGGCCGCATGCGCAGCGCGTTGCGGACGAGGTCCGCGAGGTCGACGGCCCCGGCCCCCTCGACGTTGGCGCGCCGCGCCGTGAGGGGCACGACGTGCGGGTGGTCGGGCACGAGCTCGCGGGCCTCCTCGACGCACACGACGCGCTCGTACCCGGGGACGAGGGACAGGAGCGCGGCGAGCAGGGTCGTCTTGCCCGTCCCGGTGCCGCCCGAGACGAGCATGTTGGCGCGTTCGGCGACGAGGCGACGCAGCACGGGCGCCCAGCACCCGTGCAGGGCTCCCGTCTCGACGAGCTCGTCGAGCGTGAAGGCCCGGGACCGGAGCACGCGCAGCGAGATGACGGCGCCGGACTCGCACACGGGGGCGATCGCGGCGTGCAGGCGCGTGCCGTCGGGCAACCTGGCGTCGACGAGCGGGCTCGCGTCGTCGAGCCGCTGCCCGCCCGCCGCGGCCAGCCGGACGGCGAGCGCCCGCACCTGCGCGGGGCTCCCCAGGTGCAGGGGCACCCGTTCGAGCCCGACGCCTCGGTCGACCCACACCTCCGCGGGAGAGTTGACCAGGACGTCGGTCACCTCGGGGTCGTCGAGCAGCGGTTGGAGCGGGCCCGCACCGTAGAGCTCGGCGCGGGCGCGCCGGGTCAGGTCCGCGAGCGCGTCGCTGCCGAGCACCCGGCCCGAGCCGCGCAGGGCGGCGTGGAGCTGGGCGTCGTCTGCCGGGGCGCCGCCGACGAGCTGCCCGCGCACCTCGGCGAGCAGCGCGTCGTCGAGCGCGTCGCCGCTCATGCTGCGCCCCGCGAGGCGGCCCCGGCGCCACCGACCGCGACGGCCAGCTCGGTCCCGGCGCGCCCGAGGGGACGCCGGGGACGGACGTCCGGCCCTTGCCCGCGCTCGACGCGCGCGGCGTGCCCTCGGTCCCAGGCGACGACCCCGGCGAGCGGCAGCCCGACGACGTCGCTCACGTCCCACGGGTCGAGGCGACCTGGTGCGGGTCGCCGCGCTACGAGTCGCAGGGCTCGGCCGGCGCCGTGCCGGGCCACGAGCGCGGCGGTCGCGACGGCCCCGGCGACCGAGGGCAGGTCGAGCGGGGTCACGAGGAGGAGCGTGTCGCAGGCCCCCACGAGCGCGACGTGCTCCGTGCCACCGGACCCGGCACGCTCGCCCGGGCTCTCCAGCACCGAGCGCGGCAGGTCGAGGACCAGGACGTCGCACGCGTCGGCGAGGGCCGAGCAGACGTCCACGACCACCCCGTCGTCGAGGGTCACGGGGTCGCTGCGGTGCGCGCTGAGGACCGGCACGTGCCGCCAGGCGGGCAGGAGCCCGGCGAGGGCGTGCCCGTCGACGGCGCCGCGCGCGTCGCGCAGGTCGGACCAGCGTGGTCCGTCCCGGTGGTCGACGCCTAGCAGCACGTCGATCCCGCCGCCTCGGGTCTCGAGGTCGACGAGCACCGTACGGCGTCCGGCCCGCCTCAACCCGTCCGCGAGCACGGCCGCGACCGTGCTCGTCCCTGCTCCGCCGCGTGCGCCGATCGCACCCACCACGGCTGCCACTGCCCTGCCCATGGACGTCCCCCCGTCTCCGGCCCGGGTCCGGGCCGGGTCCATCATGGGGCGAGATGCGAGCGCGCGGGGGCTGCGCCGTCGGGCCTGTGGAGAACCGGTGCCGCACCGCGCCTGTGGACGACGGCCGAGGGCGGTCCGGCCTCAGGGAGCGAGCGCGAGGTACTGGTGCGCGTACGCGATGACCATCCCGCCCTCGCCGACCCCCGCCGCGACCCGCTTGACCGAGCCCGAGCGCACGTCGCCGATCGCGAAGACGCCCGGCGCGCTCGTCTCGAGCGCGAACGGCCGCCGGTCGGCCGTCCACCCTGACGTGGCCGCCGCGTCCCCGCCCGTGAGGACGAACCCGTGCGCGTCCCGCGCGATCTCGGGCGCGAGCCAGCCCGTCACCGCGTCCGCGCCGATCATGACGAACACGACGGGCAGCGCACGCCGGGTCGTGGCCCCCGTCGAGGTGTCGAGCACGTCGACGGACTCGAGCGCCCCGTCGCCGTGCAGGTCGGCGATCTGGTGGCGCGTCTCGACGCGGATCCCGGGGTTCGCACCGATCTGGTCGATCAGGTACCGCGACATGCTCGCCCCGAGGGACGGCCCGCGCACCAGCATCGTGACCGACCGGGCGTGCCGTGAGAAGAAGATCGCGGCCTGCCCCGCGGAGTTGCCCGCGCCGACGATGCAGACGTCCTGCCCCTGCGCGAGCGCGGCGTCGCTGCGCGCGGCTCCGTAGTACAGGCCGTTGCCGAGGAAGCGCTCGACCGCGGGCAGCGCGAGCGAGCGCCACTCGACGCCCGTCGCGACGATCACGACGGGAGCTCGCACCGTGTCGCCGCCGTCGAGCACGACCCGGTGCGCGCCCGGGTCGACCGCGCCGACCGTGCGCGTCACGACGATCTCCGCCCCCAGGCGCTGGGCCTGCGTGAGGGCGCGGCTCGCGAGGTCGTCCCCCGAGATGCCGTACGGGAAGCCCGTGTAGTTCTCGATACGGGTCGAGGTCCCGGCCTGGCCGCCCGGTGCGAGGCTCTCGACGACGAGCGTGCGCAGCCCCTCCGCGGCCGCGTTGACCGCCGCGGTCAGCCCCGCAGGACCGGCCCCCAGGACGACGACGTCGTACTCGTCGTGCGCCGGTTCCACCGCGAGCCCCACCGCGCGGGCGACGTCCCGCATCGGGGGGTCGGCGAGCCGGGACCCGTCGCGGAGCTCGAGCACGGGGTGCACGACGTCAGCCGCGCCGTCGGGCTCGTCCTCCGGCTCGACCACGACCCGGTCGAACGGGACGTGGTTGCGCGTCAGGAACGTGGCGAGGTCCCGGACCCTCGCGTCGAACCGTGGGCCGATCACGCACGCCTGCGCGACGGGCTTCTCCGACGCGTGCGCCTGGAGCGCGTCGAGGTACGAGCGCGCGAGGCTCGCGACGTGGTCCGGCACGGAAGGGGCCATGGCCGCGAGCGTGTAGAACACGGGGGCCTCGAGCTTGATGACGCGCGACGCCTCGGTCGCGCGACCGCTCGCCGGGAACGCGGTGCTCAGCGTCATGGGGATCTCGCCGAAGAACGTGCCGGGCGTGCGCACCCCGATCACGCGTTCGGTGCCGGCCACCATCTTGGTGATCTCGGCCCGGCCCTCGATCACGACGAAGAACGCGCGCTCGTCGCCCTCGTGCGCGAAGTACTCCCCCGGCAGGAGGCGGATGTCCTCGACGGCGCTCACGAGGAACTCGAGAGGCTCGGGCGGCAGGGGCTCGAACATCGCGACGGCGCGGAGCTCGGCGAGCGTGATCATGCGTGCCTCCAGCGGGCGGGCCACGGCGACGAAGGTCCGCGACCCCGGTGCCGCGGCGCTGTCCCCCGGTGAACGTACCGCGCGCTCGTGATCTCGACATCCGCTCGCGCGGGACCTCCCTGGAACCAGGACATACCGCCCCGCTGTCCGCCCGCAGCGGCTAGGCTCGCCGGGTGACCCATTCCCAGGACTCACCGCAGACCGGCCCTCGCCCCACGACCGGAGCCCGCGACGGGCGCCCGCGGAAGGTCGCCGCGTTCTTCGACCTGGACAAGACGATCATCGCGACGTCGTCGACCGCGGCCTTCTCCAAGCCCTTCTACGCGGGCGGGCTCATCAGCCGTGGCGACGTGCTGCGCAGCGCGTACGCGCACTTCCTCTACATGGTGGGCGGCGCGGACGCGGACCAGACCGAGCGCATGCGCGCGCACCTGAGCGCGCTCGTGACGGGCTGGGACGTGCGGACCGTGTCGCAGATCGTCGAGGAGACGCTGCACGAGTACATCGACCCGGTCGTCTACGCCGAGGCGGTCGACCTCATCGTGAGCCACCACGACCGGGGGCACGACGTCGTGATCGTGTCGGCGTCGGGGTCCGAGGTCGTCGAGCCCATCGCCGCGGTCCTGGGCGCCGACCACTACGTCGCGACCCGCATGGAGATCGTCGACGGACGGTACACGGGTGCGATCGACTTCTACGCGTACGGCGAGAACAAGGCCATCGCGATCCGCGAGCTCGCCGAGACCCACGGCTACGACCTCGACGCGTCCTACGCCTACTCGGACTCGATCACGGACGCCCCGATGCTCGCCGAGGTGGGCCACGGCTTCGCGGTCAACCCCGACCGGACGCTGCGGCGGCTGGCGGGCGAGAGCGGCTGGGGCACGCTGACGTTCACGCGCCCGGTCACGCTGCGCACGCAGCTCTCCCCTCCCCGGACCGCGGCCGTGGTCGGGGGGGCCGTGACGGTCGCGGTCGTCGCGTGGCTCGTGTGGCGGGCCGTGCGCGGGCGCTCGGGCGGTGGGTCGCAGGAGGGCACCGCCGCGTAGCGCGGCGCCCCTGGTCCGAGGGCGTCGGCGTTCGAACCGAGTCCTCGTTGTCCGGGTCCTCCCGGGTCGGGATCGAACACCCCGTGGAGGTTCGCGCGTTCGGCTCCCCACCCCTTGCGCCGCACCTGGGACAGGCGTATCACAGAGGGACAACAGCACCAGGGGCGGGCGGAACCCACGCGCGAGAAGTCCACGCATAGGACTGGCTGACCGGGCTTGACCCGTTGCAGCACTACCCTCGCAGCACGCCTGCTAACCCTCGCCCCGCTGGCGAGCACGGCGTCCCCCCGGGGGCGCCGTTCCCGTGTCCGGGCACGTGTGCATCGGCCCGGGGCCCGGGCGACCGCCCCGCCCGCCCGCGTGCAGCGGACGGTCCCTCGCGCCGAATACGCTGGCTCCATGACCTCAGCGCCGAGCGTGTCCTCGTCCATCACCGTCCGCCTCCAGGTCGAGGCGAGGCCCACCGCGGTCAGCGAGCTCACGACCGCGATCGAGCAGACCGGCGGGATCGTCTCGGCGCTCGACGTCACCGCGTCGGGCCACGAGCGCATCACGGTCGACGTCACGGTCGCGACGCGCGGCGAGTCGCACGCCGAGGAGATCGTCGCGGCGCTACGCGCCCTGCACGGCGTGACGGTGGACCGGGTCTCGGACCGCACGTTCCTGCTGCACCTGGGCGGCAAGCTCCAGATCGAGTCCAAGGTCCCCATCCGCAACCGCGACGACCTGTCGATGATCTACACGCCGGGCGTCGCGCGGGTCTGCGAGGCCATCGCGGCCCACCCCGAGGACGCGCGCCGCCTGACGATCAAGCGCAACACGATCGCGGTCGTCACGGACGGGTCGGCGGTGCTGGGACTCGGGGACATCGGTCCGCTCGCGTCCCTGCCCGTCATGGAGGGAAAGGCCGCGCTGTTCAAGCGGTTCGCGGACATCGACGCGTTCCCCATCGCGCTCGACACGCAGGACACCGACGAGATCGTGCGCACGGTCAAGGCCATCGCGCCCGTCTTCGCCGGGATCAACCTCGAGGACATCTCGGCACCGCGCTGCTTCGAGATCGAGCGTCGGCTGCGCGCCGAGCTCGACATCCCCGTGTTCCACGACGACCAGCACGGTACGGCGATCGTCGCGCTCGCCGCGCTGACGAACGCGCTCAAGGTCGTGGGCAAGGACCTGGCCGAGGTGCGGATCGTGCTGTCCGGGGCGGGGGCCGCGGGGACGGCGGTCCTCAAGCTGCTCCTGGCGGCGGGCGCGCACGACGTCGTGGTCGCCGACGTCGAAGGCGTGGTCCACCCCGACCGCCCGGGCCTGTCGCCCGCGCTCGCGTGGACCGCGATCAGCACCAACCCGCGGCGCGTGAGCGGCACGCTCGTCGAGGCGCTCGTCGGGGCCGACGTCTTCATCGGCGTCTCCGCCCCGGACATCCTCACGGGCGACGACATCGCGACCATGGCGCCGGACTCGATCGTCTTCGCGATGGCCAACCCCACGCCCGAGGTGGACCCGGTCGAGGCCGCGCAGCACGCCGCGATCGTCGGCACCGGCCGCAGCGACTTCGCGAACCAGATCAACAACGTGCTCGCGTTCCCCGGGGTGTTCCGCGGCCTGCTGGACGCCCAGTCGCACAAGATCACCGACACGATGCTGCTCGCGGCGGCCCGCGCGCTCGCCTCGACGATCCACGAGGACCAGCTCAACCCGACGTACATCGTGCCGAGCGTGTTCAACCCCGAGGTCACGACCGTCGTGGCGGCTGCGGTCGAGGCCGCGGCCCGCGCGGAGGAGGCCGCCGCGTCGTCCACCGTCTGAGCGGCGGCCTGCCTGGCTGGACCTCTCGACGAGGCGAGCTGCCCGACGGCGCCGCGCACCGCCGTCGGGCAGCGTGCGTCTTCCCTGGGGCCGGCCGGGCGGAGAGCCGGGGTTCAGCGCGGCGCCGGCGCCCGTCGCAGGTCCGCGAGCGCGTCGACCCGCGAGCAGCACGCGGCGAGCAGCTCCTCGTCGTGGCTGATGAGGAGCACCCCCACGCCCTGGCCGGCGGCCTCGGCCTCGACGAGGCGCACGAGCGTCGCGGTCGTCGCGGCGTCGAGCATCGCGGTCGCCTCGTCGCAGATCAGGTAGCGGGGCTGCTGCGCGAGCGCCCGGGCGAGGCACGCTCGCTGGAGCTGGCCGTCGGAGACCTGGTGGGGTCTGCGCACGAGGAGGTCCGGCGTCAGCCCCACGCGCGCCGCGACGCCCTCGACGTCGATCGGTCGCCGGAGCACCTCGGCGGGCTGGGCGATGATCGAGCGCAACGTCAGCCGCGGGTCGGTCGACGCGCGGGGCGACTGGAACAGCATCGCCACGGACCCCCGCAGCTCCCGCTGGACCGCGAACCGCGTGCCCGTCGCGACCCGGTCGTCGATGCTCACGGTCCCCGCGCGCGGGGCGTCGAGCAGCGCCAGGACCCGCGCGAGCGTCGTCTTGCCCGTGCCCGAGGGGCCCGCCAGGCCCACGATCGTGCCCGCCGGGACGCTGATCGACACGTCCACGAGGACCGGGGGCTTGCGCCGGTAGCCGGCCACGACGCCGCGCGCCTCGAGGCTCATCAGGCCACCTCGTCGCGCAGCGTGCGGTACGAGCGGTCGCCGACCCGGACGAGGGTCGTCGGGCCGCCCGACTGCCGTGTCCCGGGGCGACGCAGGTGATAGACGCAGTCGTCGGGCAGGTCGGTGAGCTGCGGCGGCGACCCTGGCAGCGGGTGCAGCCCGCGCGAGGGCAGGGCGTCCAGGAGGTCGCGCGTGTAGTCGTGCCACGGGTCGTCGAACACCTCGGCCGCCGGTCCCGTCTCCATGAGGCGCGAGGCGTACATGACCGCGAGCCGGTCGGCGACGCCCGTGCGGACCAGGGACGCGAGGTCGTGCGTGATGAGCAGGACCGCGGCGCCGTCGTCGGCGCACTCGCGCAGCAGCCCCAGGACCCTGTCGGTCAGCGCGCGGTCGAGGCTCGCGGTGGGCTCGTCCGCGACGATCACCGACGGGTCCCCCGCGAGCGCCCCGGCCACGGCGACGCGCTGCGCCATGCCGCCCGAGAGCTCGTGCGGGTAGCAGTCCAGGGCCGAGGGGTCGAGGCCCACGCGCACGGCCAGCTCGTCGCTCGTGCGCGCCGAGCCGAGTGCCGCGATCGTCTCGTCGAGCTGCGAGCGCGCGGTGCGCACAGGGGTCAGGTGCGTGGCCGCCGACTGCGGGACGAGGGCCGCGTGCCTCCCCCGGAAGGGTTCGCCCGCGAACACGTCGATGACCCCGTGCGGGGTGGTGACCCTGATCTCGCCGGTCCGGCGGGCCCCCACCGGGAGCTGGTCCATGACCGCCGAGGCCAGGATCGACTTGCCGCAGCCCGACTCCCCCACGAGCGCCGTGACGGTGCCGCGCGGGACGTCGAGGCTCACGTCGCTCGCGGCATGGACCACCGACCCGGACGGCAGCGGCAGGCGGACGGTGAGGTGCTCGACGCGCAGGCTCGAAGTGCTCGAAGTGCTCATAGTCTCAGCTCCGAGGGCTGGGGCGGGGTGACGACCTTGCGCAGCGCCTGGCCCGCGAACGCGACCGCGAGCGTCACGACCACGAGCACCGCCGCCGGGAAGACGAGCGTCCACCACCCGCCCAGGAGCAGGGAGCTGCGCGCCTCCTCGAGGAGCGTGCCGAGGCTCGGCTCGTGCGGCGGGAGGCCGAAGCCCAGGAAGGACAGGGTGGACTCGTGCCACACCGCGTGCGGCAGCAGCAGCACGACCGCGATCAGCGCCTGCGGGGCCGTGGCCGGCACGAGGTGGCGCACCGCGACCTGTCGGCGGTTCGCTCCCGCGAGGACCGCGGCGTCGACGAACGGGCGCTGGCGCAGGCTGAGGATCTCCGAGCGGACGATGCGCGCGACCTGCGTCCAGTGGGTCAGCGCGATCGACAGGACGATGGCCAGGAGACTCCCGCGGAACATCGCCACGATCACGATGCCGAGCAGCAGGTGCGGCAGGGCGTTGACCGCGTCGGTGCTCCGCATGATGATCCGGTCCGGCCACCCGCCCCAGAACCCGGCGGCCGTGCCGACCACGACCCCGATCACGGTCGCGAGCAGCGCGCACAGCAGCGCCACCAGGAGCGAGGTCCGGATGCCCGACGCGATGCGCACGAACAGGTCGCGGCCCGCCGAGTCGGTACCGAACAGGTGCTCGGACGACGGCGCCTGGCGGGCCTGCGCGAAGTCCGTGACCCGGTCGTCGACGCCCGCGAGCCACGGGACCAGGACGGCGTAGAGCACCACGACCGCCAGGACCGCGCCCGCGACCACCAGGTGGCGCCTAGCCATCGGTGCTCACCCGGGGGTCCATCAGCGCGACGACCACGTCCGCGAGGAGGGACCCGAGCATGACCACGACCGTGGTCCCGATCGTCAGGAACGCCAGGAGCGCCATGTCGAGGTCCCGGGCCGACGTCACGATCGCGCCCGCCACCCCTGGCCAGCTGAAGACCTCCTCGACGAGGACCGCACCCACCACGAGCTCGGGCAGCCGCACCCCCACGATGTTGACGAACGGCGCGAGCGAGGTCGGCACGATGTGGCGGCGCGTGACCGCACGCGTCGGGATGCCGCGCGAGACGGCCCCCGCGACGAAGTCCTCGCCCTTCGACGTCACGACGGACTCGCGCACCGCGAGAAGCAGCCACGGCACCTGCGCGACCGCGAGGACCACGACCGGCAGGACCAGATGCCGCAGGACGCCACCGGCGGTGGGGTCGGCACCCGCGTCCGTGAGCCCCGCCGCGGGCAACCACCCCAGCGTGAGCGCCAAGACCGCGATCGCGGCGAGCGACAGGACGAACGGCGGCAACCCCTGCACCACGACGCACAGCGCCGTGACCGCCCGGTCCACGACCCCGCCGCTGCGCACGCCCGCCGTGATCCCCAGCAGGAGCGCGACCACGACCGCGAGCGCGAGCGCGGTACCCGCGAGCAGCAGCGTCCACGGCAGGCGTTCCGCGACGACCTGCGCGACCGGCTGGTTGAACGACCGCGACAGGCCCAGGTCCCCGCCGAACAGGTCCTGCAACCACCCCCAGTACGTCGAGTACCAGGGTCGGTCGAACCCGAGCTGCTCCGAGATGATCGCCTTGTCGGCCTCGGTCGTGGTCATGTACCGGGTGCCGAGGTAGCCGACGAGCGGGTCGAACGGCGAGTACTTCGCCGCCGCGAACAGGCCCGCGGAGACGGCCGCCGTGACGGGCAGGATGAACAGCAGGCGGCGCCCCACCATGGCCCAGACGTCGCGGTGGCGCCCGCGGCGCAGGTCCCGGACCGAGGGTGCGGCGTCCTCCCCGGGGCGGGAGGCGCCGTCGGGCTCGGCCGGCTCGGCCGGGCGCTCCCCGCGCCCTGCCTGGACCGTGGTCACCGGTCTCTCGTCCAGGACTGCAGCGACCACCACGGTCCCCACGTCACGCCGTGCGCGTGCGGTTCGAGGACCGGGCCGGACATCGTCCACCCCGCGTCCTTCGAGACGTACGTGTGGTCGAGGAACACGAGGTACACGTAGCCCGGGTCGTCGATGTACGCGTCCTGGACCTGGCGGTAGGCCGCGTCGCGCTCGGCCTGGTCGAGGCTGCGGCGCCCCACCTCCAGTGCGGCGTCGACCGTCGCGTCCTGGTAGTCGCTGGGATTGTCGTAGATGCTGCCGACGTCGGGCTGGACGAACACCGAGCTCAGGGCGCCGTACGCCTGCGTGTCGGGGTCGAAGGGCTCGTCACCGCCGCCCAGGAGCGTCGAGTCGGTGTTGATGCGCGGGTCGATCCGGTCCCAGGACAGCGCCTCGAGGTTCACCTCGACGCCGACCGCGAGCGCGTCGGACGCGAAGGCCTGCGCCAGGTCGCGGCGCACCGTGTCGACCGAGTTGTACATGAGCGCGATCTGCGCGCGCTGCCCGTCCTTGACGCGGATCCCGTCCGGGCCCACGACCCAGCCGGCCTCGGTGAGGATCTGCTCGGCCCGCGCCGGGTCGTACGCGAAGACCGCGCCGGGCTCGTACGCGTCGCCGTACACCTCGGGGATGGGGGTGGCGGCCACGCGCCCGTGGCCGCCCAGGACGTCGTCGATCATCGACTGCCGGTTCGCGGCCAGGTTGAGGGCCATGCGGACCGCGGGGTCGCCCGAGACGGGGTTGTCGGTGGGCAGGGACAGGCCGCGCCAGTCGGCCGAGGTGTGCGCGGTGACCGTCGTGCCGTCCTTGCCCTCGAACGTGTTCGCGAGCAGCGGCGGCAGGTTGGTGCCGTCGATCTCGCCCGAGGCCATGCGCTGCGCGCGCGTGTTGTCGTCGGGGACGTAGAGCAGCGTGAGCCTCTTGACCTCGGGCGCACCGTCCCAGTAGTCCTCGTTGGCCTCGAGGACCGCGCGGTCCGGGGACAGGTCGACGAGCGTGTACGGCCCGGTCCCGACCGGCGCGGTGTTGAGCGCGGAGTCGGCCGCGAGGCCGGGGGTCGCGACGGCCTCCGACGGCACGATGCCGATGAGCATCTTCGTCAGGAGCGGCGCGTACGAGTAGGCGAGGTGGAGCTCGACCGTGTCGTCGCCCACCTGGACGACCTCCTCGATCATGTCGAACGACGAGCGCGCCTCGGACGCGGACGCGGGGTCCAGGATGGCCTCGTACGTCGCGACGACGTCCTCGGGGCCGAACGTGCTGCCGTCGGAGAACGTGACGCCCGGGCGGATCTTCACGGTCCACACGGTCGCGTCCTCGTTGGCCGTGGGCAGCTCGGCGGCGAGCGCGGGCTCGAACCCTGGCATGCCCTCGCCCCCGGTGAGGCGGACCAGGCCGTCGTACATCTTGGCCTCGCCCGCGGCCCCGAAGCCCGCGACGGGGTTGTACCCCCCGAGCTCGTACCCGTCGGCGAGCACGATGCCCTCGGTGCTCCCGCCCGGGCTCGTGCCGTCGGCGCTCCCTCCCGGCGCGGTGCACGCGGCGAGGACCAGGACGCCGCCCAGGGCGACCACCGGAAGCACAGGACGTACTGCTCGAGACAGCGCCACGACGTTCCCTTCGCAGTGCGCAGCGCTGCGCACCTGGTCAGTAGTTCGGGTTCCCGCCATCGTGGCACCGTTGCGACCGTGTCGCATGAGGAACCGGCCCGACGACGGCGCGCACCGTTTTGTCAGCACCCTCGCCATTTTCGGGAAGCAGTGACGCCGGTCACCCGTTGGGGTCTAGACTCGCCCAGTCGGGGCAGGACAGGCCCCGTCGCTCGACGTGTCTCGCACCCCTCCCACCACCTCGCGGGCGGAGGGGATCTCACGTCACGAGCCCCGCACCAGAGTCGATGCGCACCGGAGGTAAGAGTGCCTGAGAATGTGACCACCACGGAGAACCAGGTCGACGGGCAGCCCGAGTCGCCGGGTCTGGAGAACCTTCTCCACGAGGAGCGCAGCTTCCCGCCCAGCCCTGAGTTCGCCGCTCAGGCCAACGCCCAGCCGGCCCTGTACGAGGAGGCCAAGGCCGACCGTCTCGCGTTCTGGGCGCGTCAGGCCACCGAACTCGTGTCGTGGCGGACGCCGTTCACCGAGACGCTCGACTGGTCGAACGCGCCCGTCGCGCGCTGGTTCGCCGACGGCACGCTCAACGCGGCGTACAACGCGGTGGACCGTCACGTCGAGGCGGGCAACGGCGACCGCGTCGCGATCCACTTCGAGGGCGAGCCGGGCGACACGCGCACCGTCACCTACGCGGACCTGCAGCGCGAGGTCTCGCGCGCGGCCAACGCACTGAACGCGCTCGGCGTGACCACGGGCGACCGCGTCGTCATCTACCTGCCCATGATCGTCGAGGCCGTCGTCGCGATGCTGGCCTGCGCCCGCATCGGTGCCCCGCACTCCGTGGTGTTCGGCGGGTTCTCGGCCGACGCGCTGCGCAGCCGCATCGCGGACGCCGAGGCCAAGGTCGTCATCACCGCGGACGGCGGCTACCGCCGTGGGTCCGCGTCGGCGCTCAAGCCCGCGGTCGACGAGGCCCTCGCTCCCAAGGAGGGTGCCGAGGCCACGACGGTCGAGCACGTCCTCGTGGTGCGACGCACCGGGCAGGACGTGGAGTGGACGCAGGGGCGCGACGTCTGGTGGCACGACGCCCTCGAGGCGGCCGACGTCCAGCACACGCCCGTGTGGGTCGAGGCCGAGCACCCGCTGTTCATCCTCTACACGTCGGGCACCACCGGGAAGCCCAAGGGCATCCTGCACACGACGGGCGGCTACCTGACGCAGGCGTCGTACACGCACAAGAACGTGTTCGACCTCAAGGCCGAGACCGACGTCTACTGGTGCACCGCGGACATCGGCTGGGTCACGGGCCACTCCTACGTGACGTACGGTCCGCTGCTCAACGGCGCGACGCAGGTCATCTACGAGGGCACGCCCGACTCCCCGCACCAGGGCCGCTGGTGGGAGATCATCGAGAAGTACAAGGTCTCGATCTTCTACACGGCGCCCACCGCGATCCGCGCGTGCATGAAGTGGGGCGAGGAGATCCCGAACAAGTTCGACCTCACGAGCCTGCGTGTCCTGGGCTCGGTCGGTGAGTCCATCAACCCGGAGGCGTGGATGTGGTACCGCCGCGTCATCGGCGGCGACAAGGCACCCATCGTCGACACGTGGTGGCAGACCGAGACGGGCGCGATCATGATCTCGCCCCTGCCGGGCGTGACCGCGACCAAGCCGGGCTCGGCCCAGGTGCCGCTGCCGGGCATCGTCGCGGACGTGGTCGACGACAACGCGCAGCCGGTGCCGAACGGTGGCGGCGGCTACCTCGTCCTGTCGGAGCCGTGGCCGTCCATGCTGCGCGGCATCTGGGGCGACCTCGAGCGCTTCAAGGACACCTACTGGTCCCGCTTCCCGGGCATCTACTTCGCGGGTGACGGCGCCAAGAAGGACGAGGACGGCGACATCTGGCTGCTCGGGCGCGTCGACGACGTCATGAACGTCTCGGGCCACCGCCTGTCGACCACGGAGATCGAGTCCGCGCTGGTGTCGAACCCGCTCGTGGCCGAGGCCGCGGTCGTGGGCGCCACGGACGAGCTGACCGGCCAGGCCGTGGTCGCGTTCGTCATCCTGCGCGGCGAGCACGCGGCCCGCGCGGCCGACCCGGAGGGGGCCGCGGCCGTCGAGCTCGAGCTGCGCAACCACGTGGCCAAGGAGATCGGGCCCATCGCGAAGCCCCGCAAGATCCTCGTGGTCCCCGAGCTGCCCAAGACGCGCTCGGGCAAGATCATGCGCCGCCTGCTGCGCGACG
This sequence comes from Oerskovia gallyi, assembly GCF_014836745.1. NCBI lineage: Bacteria > Bacillati > Actinomycetota > Actinomycetes > Micrococcales > Cellulomonadaceae > Oerskovia > Oerskovia gallyi. The sequence continues at coordinate 44,654 of NZ_JACSQE010000017.1, read as the reverse complement.
TGGCCGAGAACCGCACCGTCGGGGACGCGACGACCCTCGCGGACTCGTCCGTCATGACGCTCATCGCGTCGGGGCTGGCGAAGCCGGCGGGCTCGGAGGACTGAGGCGGGCCCGGCGCGCCGAGCTGGTCGGTGCGCCGGGCGACCGGCACCCGAGGCCCGACAGGCCTCGGGTGCGGACGCCGCACGTGGCGCGCGCTCCGCCGTCGGGCCTCGTGGCCTTCCCCGGCCCTGCCGGGCGCCCTACGCCGGCTCGGGAGCGGCGTCCTTCGACGGCCCGACGCCGTCGCTCGCCTCCCCCGCCTCGGCCGCCTCGTTCGCAGGGCTCGTCGCGAGGACCACGCAGCCCGCGAGCGCGACGAGCGCCGCGACGGCGACCGCCGGGTCCCAGCCCGAGCGGATCGTGTCACCCAGGACGGCGATGCCCACGGCCCCCGGGACGACGACCTCGACGACCGACAGGATCGCGGCGTTCGTCCCGACCTTGCCGTGCTCGAGCGAGCGCAGGTAGGCGAGCGCACCCACGACCCCGAACACGACGATGGCGATCGCGAGCGGCTGGAAGATCGTGTCCCAGATGTCCCCCGAGGCGTGCGCGCCTCGGGCTGCGACGGCCGCCCCCGAGTACCCGAGCGCCCCGATCAGCGCGAGCAGCACAGGGGTCCCGGCCTTGTAGAACACCAGCGCGAGGACCGCGAGCCCCACGGCCACCCCGATGAGCACGGGCGTGAACCAGTCCGGCGGGACAGGTGCGGGCTGCTCACCGCCCGCGATCCCCAGCACCACGAGCGCTGCCACGATGGCCGTCATGGCGACGACGTCGATCCGCCGCATGGGCACGGACAAGAACATCCTGGCGAGCAGCACCGTGACGACGAGCGAGCTCGCGAGCACGGCCTGGACCACGAACAGCGGCAGGTGGTCGAGCGCGACGAGCGAGAACAGCCACGCGACGAGGTCGACCGTGAACGCGAGGATCACGAGCGGCTGCCGCACCACGGCGAGCCCCTGCGCGCGGCGGGCCGCGACGGCCTGCATGACGGTACTGACGCCGTAGCCGATCGCGGCGGCGACGGCGGCGAGCAGGCTGAGGAGCACGGGACCAGTCTCCCCGGTGGGAGCGGGCGGCGCGCGGCGACGCGCCCCGGCCGGGTCGCCGCGACCAGCGAGGTCCAGGGGCCGCGCTCGCTCTGACCCGTCCGGGTGCGGGTTCTGTCACACGAGCCTCCCCTGCCGTTCACGGGGTCGAAACGCACCGTGGCTACGGTGACGGCCATGCGCATCGAACCCCTCACCTTCCCCGCGCCCGGTGGCGGCGCGCTCACCTCCCCGTCCCGCCACGGCGGGGCCACGGTCCGGTCGGGCCGTCCGGGGGATCCGGCAGGCCCGGCCAGGACGGCCGACCTACGCCGGGCCGCCCCGGTCCGAGCGCCCCTGCCGGGCTCTCGCTGCTCGACAGCCTCGCCGCCAGGACGGCCGACCTGTCGCACCTCGCCGACGTGCTGATCGACTGCGTCCAGGGCGGCGCGAGCGTCGGCTGGGTCGAGGCACCGACCAAGGAGGCTGCGACGGCCTGGTGGTCCGCGTTCCTCGCAGACCCTGACCACCGCACGTGGGTCGGTCGTGACGAGTCGGGGAGGATCGTCGCGACCGCCTCGCTCGCCCTGACCTCGAAGGCCAACGGCACGCACCGCGCCGAGGTCGTCAAGCTCCTGGTCCACCGTCAGGCGCGCGGTCACAGGTTCGCACCGGGGCTCATGGCGACGATCGAACGCTTCGCACGCGCCGAGGGGCTCACGCTGCTGACGCTCGACACCGAGACAGGCAGCCTGGCCGAGTCCCTGTACCGGCGCTGGGGCTGGACAGAGGTCGGCGCCGTCCCCGGGTTCGCGAAGGTCGCGGGTGGCGCGCTCGTGTCGACGACGATCTTCTACAAGCTGCTCGGCGGACGCTGACGGCACACGCCCGGCCTTCCGGCGCCCGGCCCGGGCACCGGACGCCGCACACCGGACGCGCGCTACCCCTCCGCGAGGACCTCCAGGATCGCGGCGCCGTACCGCTCGCGCTTGGCGGCGCCGATCCCGCTGACGTCGGACAGGTCGTCGATCGAGGCGGGGTGGCGCTGCGCGAGCGCCCGCAGGGTCGCGTCGTGGAAGACGACGTAGGCCGGTACCCCGCTCTCCTTCGCGGTCGCGCTCCGCCAGGCGCGCAGCCTCTCCATGCGCGCCGCGGCGTCGGGGGTCAGCTCCGCGTCGGCGGCAGCGGCCGCGGGCTTGCGGGTGCGCGAGGCCTTGGTCCGCACGTCCCGGCGCAGCCGGACCTCCTGCGCGCCTCCGAGCACCGGGTCCGCGGCCTCGGTCAGGCTCAGGGTCCCGTAGCCCTCGCTGTCGACGCCGAGCAGGCCCTGCGCGAGGATCTGCCGAACGACCGTGCGCCACTCGGTGGCGCTGAGGTCCGCGCCGACCCCGAAGACGGGCAGCTGGTCGTGCCCGAGCGAGGTGACCCGCGGCGTCGACTTCCCGGTGAGGATGTCGACGACGTGCCCGGCGCCGTAGCGCTGCCCCTGACGTTCCAGGCGCAGGACGGTCGACAGGACCTTCTGAGCGGCGACGGTCCCGTCCCACGACTCGGGTGGCGCGAGGCACGTGTCGCAGTTCCCGCACGCGGGCCCGTCCTGGCCGAAGTACGCGAGGAGCTGGACCCTGCGGCACGTGACGGTCTCGCACAGGGCGAGCATCGCGTCGAGGTTCGCGCCCATCCGACGCTTGTGCGCCGCGTCGCCCTCGGACGTGTCGATCATGCGCCGCTGCTGGACGACGTCCTGGAGCCCGTACGCGAGCCACGCGGTCGAGGGCAGGCCGTCTCGTCCGGCGCGGCCCGTCTCCTGGTAGTAGCCCTCGACCGACTTGGGCAGGTCGAGGTGCGCGACGAACCGCACGTCGGGCTTGTCGATGCCCATGCCGAACGCGATGGTCGCGACCATGACGATGCCGTCCTCGCGCAGGAACCTCGACTGGTTGGCTGCGCGCAGGGTGGCGGGCATGCCCGCGTGGTAGGGCAGCGCCGGGATCCCGTGCGCGTTCAGGTGCTCGGCGGTGGTCTCGACCGAGGCGCGCGAGAGGCAGTAGACGATGCCCGCGTCCCCGGCGTGCTCGGCCCGGATCAGGTCGACGAGCTGGGTGCGCGGGGAGTCCTTGGGCGCGATGCGGTACGTGATGTTGGGGCGGTCGAAGCTCGAGACGAAGGTGCGCGCGTCGTGCAGCTCGAGCCGTCGGACGATCTCGTCGGCCGTCTGCCGGGTCGCGGTCGCGGTGAGCGCGATCCTCGGGACGTCGGGCCACGTCTCGGCGAGCACCGTCAGCCGCAGGTAGTCGGGTCGGAAGTCGTGGCCCCAGGCCGAGACGCAGTGGGCCTCGTCGATCGCGAACAGGGACACCTTCCCCGCCTGCAGGAGACGCACGGTCTCGGGCACCCCGAGGCGTTCGGGGGCCAGGTACAGCAGGTCGAGCTCTCCGGCGAGGAAGGCCTCCTCGACCGCGCGGCGCTCGGGCAGCGACTGGGTCGAGTTGAGGAACCCGGCGCGTGCCCCGAGGGCGGACAGCGCGTCCACCTGGTCCTGCATGAGTGCGATGAGGGGCGAGACGACCACGCCTGTACCTGGCCGCAGGAGCGCGGGGATCTGGTAGCACAGCGACTTGCCCCCACCTGTGGGCATGAGGACGAGCGCGTCCTGCCCGCGCAGGACGGTGTCGATGATCTCCGCCTGGTCGCCCCGGAAGCGGTCGTACCCGAAGACGGTCGTCAGGACGTCGAGCGCGGTGCGCGTCTCGGGCAGGGCGGATGCTGTCACGGGGTGGGTGCTTCCTTCACGCTCGGGTCGGCCGGTGTCCGGGGGATCGCGGCCCATCCTTCCTCAGGAGGCTGCCCGCGACCAGCACGAGGTAGGCGACGAGCAGCGCTGCGGCGCCCCAGGACAGCGCGGCGTAGGACGAGACCGCGATGACGATCCCGGCGAGCACCCCGCCGACTGCTCCGCCGAGGTTCATCGCGAAGTCGGACAGTCCCTGGACCTGGGTCCGGTCGGTCGCGGGCGTCGCGTCGATGAGCAGCGCCGACCCGGCCACGAGCCCGCACGACCAGCCCACGCCGAGCAGCACGAGCCCGACGGTCAGCCGCGCCGAGTCGTCGCTCGGCGCCCCGGCGACGATCACGGCCGAGGCGAGCAGGATCGCGCCGCCCACCACGAGCACGCGGGAGTGGCCGACCTTGTCCGCGGCCCACCCGATCACGGGGCTGAGCACGTACATGCCCGCGATGTGCGCGCTGATGACGATCCCGATGATCTGCAGGCTCGCTCCGCCGTGCCCCATGTGCACGGGCGTCATGGACATGAGCCCGACCATCACGAGGTGGCTCACGACGATCGCCGCGAGCGCGAGCTGCGCGGCGGCGGACGCGCGGATCACGGCCCACCCGGCGGCGAGCCCGGCGCGGAAGCCCGGGCGCGGCGGCGCCGGGGTGCCGGTGGGGCTCGGCACGTCCACGAGGCCCGACGGCGCCGCGTCGGCGGGTGCGCGGGCGGCGGTCCGGCTCGTGCCCGCCACCGCACGGGCCGCGGCCACGTGGAGCGGGTCGGGGCGCAGGAGCAGCCACACGGAGGCTGCGGCCGCGGCGAACGCGAGGGAGGCGACGAGCAGCGGTGCGGCGGACGTGCCGTGCGCACCGTGCTCCCCGGCCGGGCCGGGCAGGAGGCCGAGCTTCTCGGTCGCTCCGGCGAGGTTCGGTCCGAGGACCGACCCGATGGTCGTCGCCCAGATCACGACCGAGAGGTCGGTGGCGCGGCGTTCGGGGCGGGCGAGGTCGGTCGCGGTGAAGCGGGACGCGAGGCCGGTCGCGGACCCTGCCCCGAACAGGAGCATCCCGGCGAGCAGGAGGGGCCAGGTCTGGAGAAGGGTCGCGGTCGCCGCAAGGAGCGCCCCCAGGAACGCGACGACGTACCCGGTGGTGAGCGACCGGCGTCGGCCGTGGCGTTCGGCGAGGCGTGAGAGCGGCAGGGCGACGATCGCAGCGCCGACGACGGCCGTGGTCTGGGCGAGGCCCGCGACGGCGTCGGAGCCCGAGAGCTCGGACGCGATGAGCGAGCTCACCGAGATACCGGTCGCGACCCCGATCCCACCGAAGACCTGGCTTGCGGCGAGGACGGAGACGGTCCGCCGCTGGACGCGGTCGACGGGCTGGTCGACGGTCGGGTCGGCAGGCTCGGGCAGGGGTTCGGGGGTCACCTCGGCAGCCTAGTGGCGGGCGCCACCACCGAGCTGTCAGGGCGAGCGTGACCTGGATCCCCCGCTGGTCCTGACATCTCCGTGTCGAGGACCCGCAGCACGGCCCGCACGGCCTCCCGCCCGGCCCGGTTCGCCCCGATGGTCGACGCGCTCGGCCCGTACCCGACGAGCTGGACGCGGCGGTCGGCGACCACGGTCGGCCCGTCCATCACGATCCCGCCCCCGGGGCCGCGCAGCCCCAGCGGCCCGAGGTGGTCGAGCGCGGCCCGGAAGCCCGTGGCCCACAGGATCACGTCCGCGCCCTGGTGCGTCACGCCGTCGGGACGGACGCCGGGGTCCCACGCCACGCCGTCGGGCACGACGCGGGAGAACATCGGCAGGCGCCGCAGGACGCCCGACGCGATGCCCGCCTCGTACGCGGGCGTGAGCGGCAGGCCCGTGACCGACACGACGCTCTCCGGCGCGAGACCCGCGCGCGTCCGCTCGTCGACGAGGGCCACGGCGTCGCGCCCCCGGTTCTCGTCGAACGGGCCACCGACCCACACGGGCTCGCGGCGCGTGACCCACGTGGTCGAGGCCGCGTGGGGAGCGATCTGGAGCAGGAACTGGGTCGCGGACGCGCCGCCGCCCACGACGACCACGCGCTTGCCCGCGAAGTCCTCGGCGGCACCGAAGTCGTGCGTGTGGAGCTGCGTGCCCGCGAACGTCTCACGGCCCGGGTACCAGGGCCAGAACGGCTTGGTCCACGTCCCGGTCGCGTTGACGAGCGTCCGGGCGCGCCAGGCCACGGGCCCGTCGGGCGTGGTCGCCTCGACGAGCAGCGCCCCCGAGGCGTCGTCGTGCACCTCGCGCACCGCGACGGGCCGCAGCACCCGCAGGTCGTTGACCTGCTCGTACGCGCCGAAGTACCGCCCGACGGCGGTGCTCGCGCTCTCCTGCGGGTCGCCCGCGTCGAGGGCCAGGCCGGGCAGGTCGTGCACCGCGTGCGTCTGCGCCATCGTGAGCGACGGCCAGCGGAACTGCCACGCGCCCCCCGGGGCGGGCGAGGAGTCGAGCACCACGAAGGTGCGCAGGGCTCCCGAGGCCGCACCGTCGTCGGGTGCGCTCGACGGACGGCCGTCACGCCCGAGCGGGACGAAGCCCCGCCGCCGCAGGTGGAACGCGGCCGAGAGGCCGGCCTGTCCGGCACCCACCACGAGGACGTCGACGTCGAACGGCTGTGCCTGGGCGGACGAGGTGCTCACTCCCGTTCCAACCCCGCGCGCGCCGGGACTCATCCGGGACCGCCCGTGACGCGCCGCACAGCGGGCCGGGCATGCGCGCGCACCGCGGGGACGGCCCGTGAACGTCCGGTGGACCTTGACGGCCGCCTGGGTGTCCGCCCGGTGCGACCTGTGCGCAGCGGGCACCCTGGAGGGGTGACCCCGTTCGACGTCCTTCCCGGCGCGCCCCTGCCGGGCGCCTCGCTGCTGTCCTCGTCCGTGCCGCTCCCCGAGCCCGAGACCGGCACGACCCTGCCCCCCGCGGTGCTGCGCGAGCTCGCGGGACGCAGCGACTGGGTGTCGTCGTGGTGGACGGTCGGGCTGCTCGCGGCTGCGGCGGTCCTGGTCGCGGTCCTCGTCGCGTGGGACCGGCGGCGGCGCGCTGCGGCGCGCCGCGCGGACCCCGGCGACGGCGCGGACGGCGGCGGCACGGACGGCAGCGCACGCGGGCGCGGCGCGTGGCGCACCTGGGTGGGGACCGTCGCGTCGGGGCTCCTCGTGATCCTGGCGGTCACGGCCGCGGTCAACGCCTACGCGGGCTACGTGCCCAACGTCGCGGCCTTCCGCACCACGATGGCCGGGTGGGGACTCGTCGACCCGCCGCCCAGCCACCGGGACGAGCCGTCGGAGCGCGACGGTTCCTCGAAGGCGGGGTCGGTGACCTCGACCCCCGTCACGGCCCCCGACCTGCGCATGGCCGACGGCACGACCTGGGTCTACACGCCGCCCGGCTTCGACCCTGCGGCGGCCACGCGCTACCCCGTCGTCTACCTCTTCCACGGCAGCCCGGGTCAGCCGAGCGACTGGTTCGCCGCGGCCGACAGCGCGAACGTCATGGACACGCTGCTGGAGGCCCGCCTGGTCGAGCCCATGATCCTCGTCGCGGTCGACGTCAACGGGAAGGGCCCCTCGGCGCGGGACACCGAGTGCCTCGACTCGACCACGGGCGGCGCCCAGGTCGAGACGTACGTGACGGACGTGGTGATCCCCTGGGTCGACGAGAACTTCCCGACCGTGCCCGACCGCGCGCACCGCGCGATCGGCGGGATGTCCTCGGGCGGCTTCTGCGCGCTCAACCTGGGACTGCGACACCTCGACACGTTCGGCGCGATCATGGCGCTCGAACCGTACGGCGACCCGGGTGACGGCGGCCGCAGGATGCTCGCGACGCGGCAGGAGTTCGACGCCAACTCCCCCAGCCACTACCTCCCCACCATGGACTTCCCCCAGCCCGTCGCGGTGTTCCTCGACGGCGGCACCGAGTCGCCCCGCAAGGACCGCGAGGCCAACCGCCGGCTCGCCGCGGTGCTCACCGAGCGCGGCCAGACCGTCGAGCTGCGCGAGGAGAAGGGCCAGGGGCACACGTGGGCCATGGTCCACGTGGGCCTGCCGTACGGGTTGATGTTCCTCTCCGAGCACCTGGCGCAGCCCTGAACCGGACGCTCGACGACCCGCCGACGACTCGGTGACCGCGTGCCCGACGTGATGGGATGGAGCCATGCGCTCCCCCCTCGAGATCGGCCCGCTCGACCTGGCCACCGCGGACGAGGTCCGCGCCCTGGCCGCGGCCGCCCAGGAGTCCGACGGCGTCGCCCCCCTCTCCGAGCAGCCCCTCCTGCGCCTGGGCGTCGACGACGAGGACCTCACGCACGTCGTCGCGTACGACGACGAGGGAACGGTCACCGGGTACGCCCAGGTCGACCGCGGCGGCGACGTCGCGAGCGCCGAGCTCGTGGTGCACCCGGCCGCGCGCCGCCGTCGGACCGGGCGCATGCTGCTGCGCACCGCGCAGCGCGACGCGACCCTGCCCGCGCGCTCGGGCGAGCCAGGCCAGCACGGTGGCGTCCTGCACGTGTGGGCGCACGGCGACCTCCCCGCCGCGCGGGCGTTCGCGGCCGACGCGGGGCTCGTCGTCGTGCGCGAGCTGTGGAAGATGGGGCTCGACCTGCGGTCCGGGACGTGGGAGCGCCCTGAGGTCCCCGCGGGCCTGAGCCTGCGCACGTTCCGCCCCGGTCCCGACGACGCAGCGTGGCTCCGCGTCAACGCGCGCGCCTTCGCGCACCACCCCGAGCAGGGCCGCCTCGACCAGGCCGACCTCGACGCCCGCGTCGCCGAGGACTGGTTCGACCCCGAGGGCTTCTTCCTCCTCGAGCGCGCGGACGGCTCGCTCGCCGGTTCGCTGTGGACCAAGGTGCCCACCGACCAGACCGGAGACGTGCGCGAGGGCGAGATCTACGTCGTCGGCGTCGACCCCGACGCCCAGGGCCAGGGGCTCGGGAAGGTGCTGACCGCCGTAGGGCTCGCGCACCTCGCCGCGCGCGGGCTCGACCGCGCCGTCCTCTACGTCGACGGCGACAACGCCGCCGCGACGAGGACCTACCTCGGGGCGGGGTTCGGCAAGGACACGGTCGACGTCCAGTACGGCCCGCCGGCAGTGAATCCCGTCACCCAAAGTTCACCGAGTGATGCCACCATGAAGTCATGACCGACTCCACCGTCCGTCCCGGCGTCCGCACCCCCGCGCGCCCGGACCAGCAGCCGGAAGCCGTCCGGGCGTCCAGCCCGCGAGCCGTCCTCGACCCCGAGCTCGCGGCGCACATCGCCGAGCACATCGCCGAGGAGGAACCGGTCACGGGCACGATCGACGTGGAGGTGCTCGACGCCGCGCCCCTACCGGCCGACCGCTTCGCCGACCGCGAGCTGAGTTGGCTCTCGTTCAACCAGCGCGTGCTCGAGCTCGCGGAGGACGAGTCGCAGCCGCTGCTGGAACGCGTGCGGTACCTCGCGATCTTCGCGTCGAACCTCGACGAGTTCTTCATGGTCCGCGTCGCAGGACTCAAGCGACGCATCGCGACGGGCCTCGCGGTCACGGCCGCGTCCGGGCTGACCCCGCGCCAGGTCCTCGACGCGATCAGCGAGCGCGCGCACGAGCTCATGTCCCGCCACGCCGCGGTGTTCTCCGACCAGGTGCAGCCCGCGCTCGCGACCGAGGGCATCTCGCTGCTGCGCTGGGAAGAGCTCGACACGCGCGAGCAGGAGCGCCTGCACAAGTTCTTCCGCAAGCAGATCTTCCCCGTCCTCACGCCGCTCGCGGTGGACCCCGCGCACCCCTTCCCGTACATCTCGGGGCTCTCGCTCAACCTCGCGGTCGTCGTGGTCAACCCGACGACGGGCAAGGAGCACTTCGCGCGCGTCAAGGTGCCGCCGCTGCTGCCGCGCTTCATCGCGGTCGACTCGCGCGGGCGCCCGTCCGCACCCAGCTCGCAGGCCGCCGACCCGGACAAGGGCCCCACGTCGTTCGTGCCGCTCGAGGACGTCATCTCGCAGCACCTCGACCACCTGTTCCCCGGCATGGAGGTGCGCGAGCACCACACGTTCCGCGTGACGCGCAACGAGGACGTCGAGGTCGAGGAGGACGACGCCGAGAACCTGCTCCAGGCCATGGAGAAGGAGCTGCTGCGCCGCCGGTTCGGCCCGCCCGTGCGCCTCGAGATCGCCGACGGGATCAGCCCTCGCATCCGTCAGCTCCTCGTGCGAGAGCTCGACGTCGCCGACGACGAGGTCTTCAAGCTCGCCGCGCCGCTCGACCTCACGGGGCTCAACCTCATCGCGGACCTCGACCGCGCGGACCTGCACTACCCGCGCTTCGTGCCGACGACGCACCGCTTCCTCGCGGAGGTCGAGAGCGCGAGCCCGACCGACGTGTTCGCCGCGATCCGCGACCGCGACATCCTGCTGCACCACCCGTACGACTCGTTCTCGACGTCGGTCCAGACGTTCCTGCAGCAGGCTGCTGCCGACCCGAACGTGCTCGCGATCAAGCAGACGCTGTACCGGACGTCGGGCGACTCGCCCATCGTCGACGCCCTGATCGACGCGGCCGAGGCCGGCAAGCAGGTCCTCGCGCTCGTCGAGATCAAGGCCCGCTTCGACGAGCAGGCCAACATCTCCTGGGCCCGCAAGCTCGAGCAGGCGGGCGTGCACGTCGTGTACGGGATCGTGGGGCTCAAGACCCACTGCAAGCTCTCGCTCGTGGTCCGCCAGGAGCCCGAGGGCCTCGTGCGCTACTGCCACGTCGGCACGGGCAACTACAACCCCAAGACCGCACGCCTGTACACGGACCTCGGGCTGCTCACTGCGGACCCCGAGGTCGGCCAGGACCTCACGCGGCTGTTCAACCAGCTCTCCGGCTACGCACCCCAGTCCCGGTTCCACCGGCTCCTCGTCGCGCCCCGCTCGGTGCGCTCGGGGCTCGTCGAGCGGATCGAGCGCGAAGCCGTCGCGGCTCGCGAGGGGCGCGACGCGTGGGTCAAGTTCAAGGTCAACTCGGTCGTCGACGAGACCATCATCGACGCCCTGTACCGGGCCTCGCAGGCCGGTGTGAAGGTCGACCTCGTGGTGCGCGGGATCTGCGCGATCCGCCCCGGGGTCCCCGGACTGAGCGAGAACATCCGGGTCCGGTCCATCCTGGGCCGGTTCCTGGAGCACTCGCGGATCTTCGCGTTCGCCAACTCGGGCGGGCCCGCGATCGCCGACGGCCCCGAGTCCGGGCCCGAGGTCTTCATCGGGTCGGCCGACCTGATGCACCGCAACCTCGACCGCCGCGTCGAGACCCTGGTGCGGCTCGTGGACCCCCAGCAGGTCTCGGACCTGATCGACCTCATCGACGTCTCGATGGACGACGGCACGGCCTCGTGGCACCTGCAGAGCGACGGGTCGTGGGAGCGGCACGCGGTCGGCCCCGACGGTCCGCTCATGGACATCCAGTCGACCCTGATCACCCGACAACGCCGGCGGCTGGGCATGGGTCGATGAGCTCGTCCTCGTTCGCCCCGCTCGTGGACACGCTCGGCCCCACGCACGTCCCCCACGCCCCCGTGATCGAGTCCGCGGGCGGGCTCGTGTGGCGGGTGCGCGACGGTGAGCTCCAGGTCAAGCTGGTGCACCGGCCGCGCTACGACGACTGGTCGTGGCCCAAGGGCAAGCTCGACCCGGGCGAGGCCTTCCAGACGGCCGCGGTGCGCGAGGTCGCGGAGGAGACGGGCAGGCCCGTCGTCCTCGGCGTACCGCTGCCGGGGCTCCAGTACCTCACGCCCGAGGGCCGTGTGAAGCGCGTGCACTACTGGGCCGCGCGGCAGGCCAAGCGGGTCCGCGACGCGGGCCCCCTCGCCGCGCGTGCGCCCGTGCCCCCGGTGTCCGTCGACGAGATCGACGACTCCATGTGGCTCGGCGTCGAGGACGCGGCCCGGCGCGTGACCCGCAAGGCGGACCGCGGGCCGCTCGCGGCGCTGGCCGAGGAGTTCGCCCAGGACCGGCTCGCGACCCGCGTGGTCGTGATCGCCCGCCACGGCAAGGCCGTGACCCGCGCGGCGTGGCACGGCGCCGAGGAGGACCGGCCCCTCACGCCCGCGGGGCACGCGCAGTCGGCCGCCCTGGTGCCCGTGCTCGCGGCGTACGGCGTCAATGCCGTGGTCACGAGCCGGTGGAACCGCTGCGAGCAGACCATCTCTCCGTACGCCGAGGCCGCGCGGCTGGACCGGATCTCGATCGACCACCTGTCCGAGGCCCAGCACGAGCGGTCGCCGTCGCGCGTCGCACGCACGGTGCGCGAGCTCCTCGAGTCCGAGCGGTCGACCGTGCTGTGCACCCACCGGCCCGTGCTGCCCACGGTGCTCGACGTCCTGGGCCAGCACTCGCGACGACCGGTCGCGAACGCGCTGCCGAGCAGGGACCCGTTCCTGGAGCCGGGCGAGATGCTGGTCGCGCACGTCGCGGACACGGCCAAGGGCCCGAGGGTGCTCGCGGCGGAGAAGGTCGCACCGCCGCTGCACTGACGCGGCGGGTGCCAGAGCGGGCCGACAACCGTCGTCACGCGCCGCGCAGGGCCTGCGTCGGCGAGAGCTTGGCCGCACGCGACGCCGGGTAGGCGCCGGCTGCTGCACCGACGAGCACCGCCAGGACGATCCCCACCACGCCCGCCCACAGGTCGACCTTCGGCGACATGCCGGTGGCGATCCCGTAGCCGAGCGTCACGAGCACACCGATCACCGATCCCGCCACACCGCCGACCAACCCGAGCAGCGCCGCCTCGACGACGAACTGGAGCCGCACCTGCCCGGACCGGGCGCCGACGGCGCGGCGCAGGCCGATCTCTCCGCGCCGCTCGAGCACGGCGATGACCATCGTGTTCACGATGCCGATCGCGCCGACCAGGAGTGCGATGGTCGCGAGTCCGAGCGCGAGCGCCCGATACGAGCCGTCGACAGCGGTCTGCGCCTTCTCCAGCCGGGACGGCGCCCCCACCTTCACGGCGAACGGTGCGGCGGGGTTCGCCGTGGCGGGGATCACGGGTCGGACCGTGGTCGCCTCACCGCTGCGCGTGCGGACGTAGATCGTGGTGATCGCCGCCTCGTCGACGTTGGCCAGGGCCCACCGGTCACCGATCAGGGCCTTCGTGTCGAGCTGGGGCGCGAGCTGCGAGGGCGAGAGGATCCCCAGCACCCCGTACCAGGCGTCGCCGATCCAGACCCGCTGCCCGATGCTGGACACCCCGAGCAGTCGGGCGGTCGAGGACCCGAGGACGACTGCCGGCAGCGCCGAGGTCGACTCGTCGAACCACCTGCCGTCGGCGAGAGTCAGGTCCATCGTGACCGCGAGCTCCGGCTCGACGGCCGCGACCGTGAGCCCGTTGCCCATGGTCCCGGGGACGAGGTCCGTACGGTACGCGTGCAGGCCTTTGAGGTCCCGGGTCGCTGCGGCGCCCTCGACGGGTCCGATCCGGCGGATCATCTCCGAGGCGGTGTCGGGGAGCGGGACGACCCCGTCCGGGCCGTCGCCGGGCGCGACCTCGAGCACGTTGGACCCGAGGGCCTCGAGCTGTGCCCGCGTGTGCGCCTGGTTGGTTCCGGCGATTCCCATGACCGCGACGAGAGTGGCGATCCCGATCCCGATCCCGAGGATCGACAGGAGGGCTCGCAGGGGACGCGACCTCGGGCCGAGCGTCGCTGTGCCGACCATGTCGGCGAAGGACAGGCGCGTCGTCATGCGAGCGTCCCCTGGCGGACGTCCTGCTCGATCCGCCCGTCGCGCACGCGGACGAGCCGGGGCAACGACGCGGCGATCGTCTCGTCGTGCGTGATGACGACGAGCGCCGTCCCGCTGAGGCCCCGCAAGAGCTCCATGACGGACGCGCCCGTCGCCTGGTCGAGGGCGCCGGTCGGCTCGTCGGCGAACACCACCTGTGGGTCGTGCGCGAGTGCTCGGGCCACGGCCACACGCTGCTGCTCACCGCCCGAGAGCTGCCCCGGTCGGTGGTCGGTGCGGGAGCCGAGCCCCACGCGATCGAGGGCGTGCCGTGCTCGTTCGTGACGTTCCTTGGGCGCGAACCCGGCGTACAGCAGACCGAGCTCGACGTTCCGGGTGGCGTTCACGTGTCCGATGAGGTGGAACTGCTGGAAGACGAACCCGAAGGCCCGCGACCGCAGGGCCGCCTTGTCGCCGTCTGTCATCGTCGCGGTCGATCGACCGCCCACGACGACGTCTCCCGTGGTCGGGCTCTCGAGGGTGCCCATGATGGACAGGAGCGTCGACTTCCCGGACCCCGACGGCCCGACGACCGCGACGTGCTCGGACGGGCCGATCTCGAGGTCGATCCCGTGGAGCACACGCAAGGTTCCGCCCCCTGTGGGGAACTCCTTGGTGACGTCACGGATCGCGATGGCCGGGGCGCCGTCCGTCGTCACGGGATCTGCACCCGGTCGCCCGCCTCGAGCGCGTCCGAGGAGACCTGGACCCGTGCCTCCGCGATGAGCCCGAGCTCCACGGCGACGAGCTCCACACGACCGCCCTTCGTCACGCGCTCGACGGCGTAGCCCCCTTCGGCGAGCGCGAGCAACGCGGTCACCGGGACGATGAGCGCGTCCTCCGCGACGTCGGTCGACACCTCGATCGTGACCGCGGACCCCGCGAGCGGGGCAGCTGCCGCCTGGTCGGCGATGTCCACCCGCAGGACCGTCTTGGCCCCTGCGCCGTCCCCGCCCGTACCTGCTGCGCCTCCACCGCCGTCGCCCTCCTCGCCGTCACCGGCGTCGGCGTCCGCCGAGGCACCGGGCGCCGAGCCTACGGCCGCGATGGTCCCCTCGAGCACGTCTCCGGAGGGGACACGGACCTGGACGACGCCGCCGATCGAGAGCGCGGCCTGCTGGGACGCCGTCACGGGCGCCTCGACGAACGTCGTCATGCCCGTCCACTGCGCGATGTCGGCGTTGGCCGCCCCTCCGAGGCGGCCCGCGACCTTCTCGACCCGGATGGAGGGAGAGCTCAGCACGGTCACCTGGCCGGGCCCCACGGACTGCGCACGAGCGACCGCGAGCGTGTTCTTCGCTGCCACGACCTGCTGCTCGGCGTCCTTGACGGCTTGCTTCTGCACGGTCAGGTCGGGCGGCGCGTCGAGTGCCTTGCGCGCCTTCTTCGCGGCATCGAGCTGCGCCTGCGGGAGCGTGGTGCTCGCGCCGCTCGCGGCTGCCTCGTCGAGCGCCGTCGCGGCGTCGGCCACAGCGGCGTCCGCCTGGGCGATGGTGAGCGCGTCGGGCCGGACGTCCGCGGCGAAGAGCGCCTTCTTCGCGGTCACCACCCCCTGGTTGGCGGCGACCAGTCCGGCCTGCGCGTCATCGACGGACTTCTTGCCCTCGCTCGTCTCCGAGGGTGGCGTCTTGCCGGCGGCACGGTAGAGGGCTGCGACGGCGTCCGAGGTCTTGGTGTCGTAGACGTCGGAGGAGGCATCGCCGACGTCGTGGCCGAGGGCCGCGAGCGAGGACTTGAGGATGAGCACGTCCGGGCCGGCGTCCCCGAGCTTGAGCGCCCGCCACAGGGGGGTCGTCCCGGTCAGGAGGAAGACCGGCCTCCCGTCCACCTCGTAGAGCACCTGCCCGGCCGCGATCTCCGCCCCGGCCGCGGGGAGGGCCGTGAGGACGCCCTCCCCGGAGCCGGACAGCTGCGTGACCGCCCCGCGGGTCAGGTTCCCCGTCAGCCGCATGCCCGCCGAGAGCGCACCGCGTTCGACGACGGCGGTGCGCACCTCGGTCGACGCCTTCTTCTCGTCCTCGTCCGCCCCGGCGAGCCACGTCCCGCCGAGCGTCGCCGCGCCGATCACGCCGAGCGTGCTGAAGGCGATGACGAGCTTGGCGATCCGCTTCACGGGGCCTCCGTGCCGCCGTCGGACGGCGCTCCCCCGCTCGGAGGTCCCCCACTCGTGACGTTCGCGTAGATCGGTCCCTCGATCGCCTTCATGTACGGTGCGATGTCCAGCCCGCCGCCCTCGACCTTCACGGCGGCCTGGTAGTCGAAGTGGGGCGTGGGGTCGCCCGCGTCGGCGATCGGCTTCGAGCACGCGCTGCCGAGCTGCTGCGCCTGCTCGACCGTGAGCCCCTCGGGGATGACCACCATGTCCACGACCGGGTCGGCGATCATCGCGAACCCGGCGTCGCGGGCACACTGGGCCCACGCCCGGCTCGCCGCGGCCACGTCGTCGTCGACGAGCGTGTCCTCGACGGGGAGGTCGACCGTGGTGGACGCGTCGAGCAGGTCCTTCGCGCCGGAGAACTCGGCACGGCACTTCTTGATGTCCGCGTCCCGGTCCTCCCCGTCGACTCCGATCGGCGAGGTGTCCGTGTCTCCGAGGATCTGGGCTCCCTCGATCACGAGGAACCCCTTGAACGAGCCCTCGGTCTCGGCGTGCACGCTCAACCCGACGTCCGTCAGGCAGTCCGCGTAGTCCGCCGTCTTCTCGTCGGCGTACCCCCCGCGCACGGCGCCGCCGCCCTCTTCCTCCAACGAGGCGACCCCGTCCGAGGTCGAGGAGCAGGCGCTCAGCAGCAGCACGAGCCCCAGGGTCCCGACGAGGCCCGACCGGGCCGCGGCACGACCGCGCGCGCCCGCCCTCACTTCTGCCCCTCGAGCACGTAGTGGTCAATCGCCAGCTGGATCTCGTTCATCGAGTCCTCCACCCCTTCGAGTACTTCTCCATGCTCGGTGACGAGGCGTTCCTGCGCCTCACCGACGGCCGAGAAGAACGCCTCGTCATAACCTGACTGCTGCCTGCACCCCACGTCGATCCTCGCCGCCTCGACCTCGTCGACGGGCGCCGGCCGCATGTGGGAGTCACCGGTTCCCGCCCAGCCCTCACGGGCGTCCACGGTCTTCAGCACCGAGACCCGAAAGTCGAGGGGCGTGCCGCCCGCGTCGCCGACCGGCGGATCCGCCTTCACGACGCACTCACGCCACCGCTCGACGCTCGTCGTGATGCGGATGCGCTGGTCCTCCAGGGCCATGTCCTGACTCTTGGCGTTGAGCTGCAGCAGCACGTTGGCGGGGGACGCGATATCCGGCACGGGCCCGCGGGACTCCTCCGTGCACGCCTGCTGTGCTTTCGCGTATCTCTCTTCCTCACCGGGTGGAATACTCCCGGAAAGATCAGCCGGCGGCTCGATCAAACGCGGGTCCCTCGGCGCCCGATAGCCGAATTCTTCGATAACGTCCCGCTCGAGGTTCGGATACCCCAGAGCGCTGAACGCGTGCACCGCGGGCTGATTCACGTCCCATGTCCCCACCGTGTATTCCAGCCCGGACTCCGCCATGCATTCAGCCATGAATGCGTCGACCGCAGCACCGTAGAGCGCGAGGTCGACGAAACGACTCTCGAGCGGGAGGGCGAAGGGTGAGTCGAACCGGCCGGACGCGGCCTCGCCGCCTGCCGCCGCTCCGGAGCACCCGGAGAGCAGCAGGACGGCGAGGGC
Organism: Oerskovia gallyi; assembly: GCF_014836745.1. Lineage (NCBI taxonomy): Bacteria > Bacillati > Actinomycetota > Actinomycetes > Micrococcales > Cellulomonadaceae > Oerskovia > Oerskovia gallyi. The sequence goes on along the minus strand of NZ_JACSQE010000017.1, from coordinate 27,318 downwards.
GCACCCGGCCGTGAGTCGCACAGACCTCACGGAACCGTCGCGTCTCAGATAAACCGTGCCGACGTGATCGAGTCCTGGAGCCACGAGCCGGCCAGGTCCGACGACACGTAGCCACGGTTCAGGACCCAGGTCCTACCGGTGTAGTTGAGGTCCTGGGACCAGGCGGCGTTGGACGTACGTCCACTGTTCTTGAGCGAGCTGGCCATGTCGTCGAACCCGAAGTTCCGCATGTCGGGGATCCCGTACTGGAACGACACCTTCTTGCCGACGTTGCCCGGGTTGTAGTTCGCGTGCTCCCATGCACACGCATACCCGGCGGCACAGTCGGACGAGGCCGAGGCGGGCGCGGCGGCGATGACGCCACCCCCTCCGATGGCGGCAGCGACTGCTGCTGCGGCCATGAGCTTGCTGATCTTGCGCATACGATATCCCCCAAATGTATCGAGTGAACAAAAGATCTCCGAGAGCGATCCGGCACGTCAACTGTGCCGGCGGGCGTCCGGAGAAGTCCCAATAATGACCGACCGGTAGTGAAGTTTCGGAGCCATTCGTTGGCGACCTCGGGAAGCCTATTGGGCCCCTTCAGAGCGTGTCAAGGACACATTCTGCTTCACTTCGTCACGGAAAAGCTCGCACCTGCCACGAGCATGGTCCGGAGCAAGAAGAGATGCCGTCCGACCACCTGGGACACGGCGACGAGCGGAAGAGGGCGTCGCACGGCGCGGCCGCGGGCCCCACGGCGCGGCGACCGGGCAACACGACGGGGATTCGGGCGGCACGACGGGGCATTCGGGCGGCACGGCGCGCACCGAGCGACACCGCTGCTCACGATGCTCTCCCCGAGGGAGACACGCCCCGGGCGTGCCCTCGGCTCGCGATACGGGAAGGGTGCACGCCGACGTGAGCGACGCGCTGCCGGGCCGGCCCTGCGCCCGGCGTCCGGCGTCGTCGTTCAGGGGCGGCCGCTCTGGACCAGGTCGCCGAGCGTCGCGCTCCCGGTCGCGCGGACCGCGACGCACCGCCCGGCGACCTGGTCGGTTCAGAGCAGGATCGGCGACAGGATCCAGTACATGATCGCGGCCACGAGCGCGGCGGCGGGGATCGTCAGGACCCACGCGATGCCGATGTTCTTGGCGACGCCCCACCGCACGGCCGACAGGCGCTTGGTCGCGCCGACGCCCATGATCGCGGACGTGATGGTGTGCGTCGTGGAGACCGGGGCGTGCAGCGCGAACGCGTTGACGTAGAGCACGATCGCGGAGACGGACTCGGCGACGAACCCGCGCGCCGGGTCCAGCTCGATGATCTTGCGGCCGAGGGTCCGCATGATGCGCCAGCCGCCCGAGTAGGTCCCGGCGGAGATCGCGGCGGCCGCGGCGAGCTTGACCCACAGCGGGATGCCCTCGTCGGGGCTTGCCCAGCCGACCGTCAGGAGCGCCATGAAGATGACGCCCATGGTCTTCTGCGCGTCCTGCAGGCCGTGGCCCAGGGCCATGGCCGCGGCGGACACGGTCTGCGCGAGGCGGAAGCGGCGCGTGGTCTTGGAGGGGGCCGCGCGGCGGAACGCCCACAGCAGGCCGACCATGACGATGAACGCGAGGCCGAAGCCCACGAGCGGGGAGAAGATCATCGGCAGGACGACCTTGTCGACGATCGAGGCGCCGTAGATCGCGAGCCCGCCCGCGAGCCCGGCGCCCACGAGGCCGCCGATGAGCGCGTGCGTCGAGGACGACGGGAGCCCGAACCACCACGTGATGAGGTTCCACACGATCGCGCCGACCAGGGCGCACAGCACCACGACGAGCGCCGTGTGCGGTGGCACGTCCTCGAGGTCGACGATCGAGGTCGCGATGGTCTCGGCGACCTCGGTCCCCAGGAGTGCGCCGGCGAAGTTCATGACTGCCGCCATGATGAGCGCGGCGCGCGGCGTGAGGGCCCTCGTCGAGACGGATGTGGCGATCGCGTTGGCCGCGTCGTGGAATCCGTTCGTGTAGTCGAAGCTCAGCGCGAGCGCGACGACGAGGACGACCAGAGCGAATTCCACGGGGCTCAGGACTCCTTGAGCGCGATGGTCTCGACCATGTTCGCGACCTTCTCGAACGCGTCGGCGGCCTGCTCGAGGATCTCGATGACCTCCTTGAGCTTGATCAGGAGGATCGGGTCGGAGACGTTGTCGAAGAGCTCGGCGAGGAGCTTGCGGTGGATCTTGTCGGCCTGGTTCTCGAGGCGGTTGACCTCGACCCAGTACTCGGCGAGGTCGTTGAGCGAGCGCAGGCGCGGCATCGCCTCGGCGGTCAGCTCGGCCGCGCGCTGCAGGACCTGGACCTGCTCGCCGACGCGGGCGGGCAGCTCCTCGATCTTGTACAGGACGATGAGGTCCGCGGCCTCTTCCATGTAGTCCATGCAGTCGTCGAGCGCGGAGGCCAGCCCGTAGATGTCGTCGCGGTCGAACGGCGTGACGAAGGTCTGGTTGAGGCGTCGCATGATGGTGTGCGTCGCGTCGTCGGCCAGGTGCTCGGTCTCCGCGAGCTTCTTGGCGAGCTCCTTGCGGGTCGGGCGGTCTGCGCCGAGCAGCTCGGCCAGGAGGTTCGCCCCGGTGACCAGGTGCTGAGCGGAGTCGGCGAGGAGGTCGAAGAACGAGGTATCGCGCGGGGTGAGGCGCAAGCGCACGGGAGGCTCCGAAAGGGCTGGACGCTGGTGGGTTTTCACAGGCAGATGACGACCGCACGAAGCGATCGTCACCCGGATGTCACAGGTGTTCTGTTGGAAGGTGACGCTGTGGTGAGTTGCGCCGAGAGGGCGCGTTAACGCATCTCTAACGCTCGTCAAATGTAACCGAACTGTCGCCTGAACGTTCAATCGCTCGCGGCGACCGGCGGGAGCCGCCGAGGGCCTCGAAAGGGCAGGCCGGACGGTGCTCACGTCGTGGTGGGAGCGACGCCGGGCCGGGAGCGCCTGTCGGCGCGAAGGCCGCTCGAAGCGGCTGATGTTGGAGCCCGGGGCTACCGCGACCCGACGTCGTGAACCATCGTACGCCCGCGTCCCGGAGGCTTCGAACCCGCAGGTCACAGGGCCCGTCGAGCCGTGGAGCGGGCCCCGGGGTCCCGACGCTCGGGGAACGCGGAGCAGCCCGACGGCGCCGCGTCAGTCGAGCTTGTCGGCCCGCCACAGCGCGGCGGAGTGCTCGAGCTCCTCGGCCGTGCGCAGCAGCGACGAGGCGCCGCGCGTCATGCGCAGCGCGGAGTCGGGGTCGCCGGCCTCGCGCGCGTCGGCGTCGAACGCGGCGCCCGTGGCGAGGATGCGGCAGAACGCGGCGGCTCGTTCGAGGGCCACGGCGAGGTCGCCGGCGAAGACGCCCGAGAGCACGGCGTCGGCGAGCTCTCGCACGTCCTCGGGTCCGGGCGGGCTGACGACGCCGGCGACGACCTCCTGGACGGGGGCCGCGTCGACGCCGAGACGGTAGCGCAGCGCCACGGTCTGCGGGTCACGGCGCACCCACTCGCGCAGGACGTACAGGCGCCAGAGCGCGCCGGGGAGGGTCGCGGGGGCCGAGTCGGCCCAGAGGCCGGACACGACGTCGAGGCCTTCGGTCTCGACGAGGCGGATGAGGCGGTCGACGACCTGGGGGTCCTCGGCGGCGCGCGCGCCGTGCACGATCGCGGCGGCGGTCGTGTGGGCGATCTGGTCCCGCAGCGCGGGGTCGAGGTCGCCGGGGAGCTCGTCGGCCTCGCGCGGGTCGAGCATCGCGGGGCGGCGCGGACGGTGACTGGGTGTCGGTTGTTCGCTCACCTCTCGATCGTACGCAGGGTGCCCGACGGCGGAGCGCGGGGCGGGTGCACAGGTGACTGGTCGTCGCCGGGCCGCGGTCGACGGCCGACGGCCGACGGCCGACCCGACCCTCGCTCCGGTACAAGCGTCCCGACAACATGCTCGCTGCAACTATTGCCTTCAGCAACCATCTGGGTTTATGGTTGCTTGCAGCAACTAAGGAGTTCTCTCGCGTGCCCCTCTCCCCCATCCCCTCCCTCGACGCCCCCGCCACCCTGACGGCCGACCCCTCGACGCCACTGAGCACCCCCCACAGCCACGTCCTCGACCTGCCCGTCAAGGAGCTCACGGTCGCCCTCGAGGAGCTCAACCGCGCCCAGCGCGAGGTCTCGGCCCGCCTCGCGCGCGAGCTGGACTTCCCCCGGGCATCGCTCGGTGCGCTGCGCCTCCTGCAGCGCTGCGGCCCCCTCCAGGTCACCGAGCTCGCGCACCACCTCAAGGTCGACCTGTCGGTCGCGAGCCGACAGGTGACGCACCTCGTCGACGCAGGACTGGTCGAGCGGACGGCGTGCGACGACGACCGACGTGCCCGCAGCGTGACGCTCACGCCCGAGGGCAGGGAGAAGGTCGACGAGACCTTCCGCCTCCTCATGAGCCGCACGGCCGAGACGTTCGCCGGCTGGACCGCCGAGGACCTGCGCGCCTCGATCGACCAGCTCGGACGCCTCACCGAGGCGCTCTCGCGCGCCTGACGACCCGCCCCCTCGCGCCTCGCGCCCCAGAACTACCGCCCAGGGCGACCCGCCCACCCGTCCCGGCCTCCGCCGTCGGGCACCGCTATGACGTCTCGACGACAAAGCACGACCTATGAATGTGAGTCCCGTATGAGCGCAACCACCACCATGACCCGCAGAGAGGTGCTGGAATCACTGTCCGGCATCCTCCTCGGGATGTTCGTCTCGATCCTCGCGACCTCCGTGGTCTCGAGCTCGCTGCCCAAGATCATCAACGACCTGAACGGGTCGCAGTCGTCGTTCACCTGGGTCGTCACCGCGACCCTGCTGACGACCACCATCTCGACCCCCATCTGGGGCAAGCTCGCCGACCTGACGAACCGCAAGGTCCTCATCCAGCTCGCGCTGGTCGTCTCGGTCGTCGCGTCGGCCCTCGCGGGCCTGTCGCAGAACGTCGGCACCCTCATCGCGTTCCGCGCCCTCCAGGGCATCGGTGCCGGTGGGCTCATGGCGCTCGCCATGGTCCTCATCTCCGACATCATCTCCCCGCGCGAGCGCGGCAAGTACATGGGCCTCATGGGCGCGATCATGGCCGTGAGCCAGATCGGCGGCCCCCTCCTCGGCGGTGTCCTGACCGACACCGTGAGCTGGCGCCTCAACTTCTTCGTGGGCCTGCCGTTCGCGATCGCCGCGATCGTCGTGCTGCAGCGCACGCTGCACCTGCCGCCCATCCCCCGCCGCGTCGTGAAGATCGACTACTGGGGTGCGCTGCTCATCAGCGTCGGCGTCTCGACCCTGCTGCTGTGGGTCACGTTCGCGGGCAACAACTTCGAGTGGGTCTCGTGGCAGAGCGCCGTCATGGTGATCGGGTCGCTGCTCGCCCTGGTCGCGGCCGTCCTCGTCGAGAAGAGCGCGGTCGAGCCCATCATCCCGCTGCACCTGTTCAAGAACCGCACGTTCGTCCTCGCGGTCCTCGCGAGCGTCGCGGTCGGCGTCGCGATGTTCGGCACCGCGGTCTTCCTCAGCCAGTACATGCAGGTCGCGCGCGGCAAGACGGCGACCGAGTCGGGTCTGCTGACCATCCCGATGATCGTCGGGACGTTCATCGCCTCGACCCTGATCGGGCAGCTCATCACGCGCACCGGCCGCTACAAGGCCTTCATGGTCACGGGTGGCGTGCTGCTCGTCGGGTCGCTGTTCGCGCTGTCGACGATCGACTACCACACGAGCTTCGTGCTCATCAGCGTCTACCTGTTCTTCCTGGGCGCGAGCATGGGCATGCTCATGCAGAACCTCGTGCTCGCGGTCCAGAACACCCTGGACGTCTCGGAGATGGGCGCCGGCACCTCGACCGTCGCGTTCTTCCGCACGCTCGGCGGAGCGATCGGCGTCTCCGTCCTGGGTGCGGTCCTCGCGAGCAAGGTCACGAGCTCCATCCAGGAGGGCCTGGCCAAGATGGGCGTGCCGAGCGACGGGACGGGCGGCACCGTGCCGGACGTCTCGACGCTCCCCGCCCCGATGCGCGACCTCGTCGAGCGCTCGTACGGCGAGGGCATCGCGGAGATCTTCCTCGTGGCCGTGCCCCTCGCGGTCATCGGCCTGATCTGCGTGCTGTTCCTCAAGGAGGTCCCGCTCGGCACCAAGTCCGGTCTCGACGAGCGCCTCGAGCGCGAGCTCGCGGCCGGCCTGCCCGACCTGACCGACGAGATCGAGCAGGAGCACGAGGGCGACTTCGCGGCCGCCGAGGGCTCGGTCCTCACGGGGGCCGGGGACAGCCCCGCTCGTGGGGGCAGCACCTCGCGCTGACCTCCTTCTCGCAGGACCTCACCCGGGGCCGTCGTGGATGCGTGTTCCACGGCGGCCCCGCCGCACGCCATGATGGGGCGTGTGATCCCGCCCTCGCCGACCGACCAGCCGGAGCCGACTGTGTCCTCAACGCCCACCACGCCCCCCGCCGACGAGTCGCCGCTCTACGCGCTCGAACGCGAGCTCCGCGTCCTGACGCGCCGAGCGGGCTCGTCCGCGAACGCGATGGCCAAGCGCATCCACCCCGACCTCGACGCGAGCGCGTACCCGCTGCTCGCCCACATCTGGGCTAACCCGGGCGTGCGCGGGTCGGACCTCGCGCAGCAGTTCGGGGTGGGGCGCGCGACGATCTCGCGGCAGCTCGCCCGGCTCGAGTCGGTCGGGATGGTGGACCGCGAGGTCGACCCCGAGGACTCCCGCGGCCAGATCATCACGCTCACCGAGGCCGGGGAGACGCTGCTGCGGACCACGCACGAGCGTCGCGTCGACTCGATCTCCCAGGCCCTGAGCGACTGGTCGCCCGACGACGTCGCGGCCCTCGCCGCCCTGCTCCACCGGTACTCGGAGGACGTCGTGCGCTGGCAGGCGTCGCGCTGACATGACGTCGGGTGACGCGCCGACGGGGCGGCCGGGCGTCGCGCCCCCGGCGTGGTCTGCCCGACGGCGCAGCCGCCTCCGCGTCCTGGCCCTCCTCGCGGCCGTGGTCGCGCTGGGCCTCGTGGTGACGACGCAGGTCCCCGACCCCGTCGGTGACGTGGTCGGGGACCTGCTGTACGCCGTCGCGGTCTACGTGGCGCTCGTGCTCGTGGCCCCTCGGCTGCGGCCGTGGGTGGCCGGGACCGTGGCGCTCGCGTGGTGCTGGCTCGTCGAGGTCCTGCAGGCGACGCCTGTCGTGGCGGCCGTGCTGGACGTCGTGCCCGCGGCCGCGTGGGTGCTCGGGAGCACCTTCAACGCGCGCGACCTGGTGCTCTACCTCGTGGGCGTGCTGCTCGCGGTCGGCCTCGACACCCTCGCAGGTGTCAGGACGTCGGAGGTGTCAGAACGAGCGTGACCTCGAGGTCACGCTCGTTCTGACAGGTGCTGCAGTGCCGCGGGCTCAGGCGCCGGCGTCCTCGAACGTCAGGCTGAGGCTGTTCATGCAGAACCGGTCGCCCGTCGGGGTCTGCGGCGCGTCGTCGAACACGTGACCCAGGTGCGAGCCGCAGTTGGCGCACCGCACCTCGGTACGGACCATGCCGTGGCTCCGGTCCTGGATCAGCTCGACCGCGTCCGACTCCTTGGGCGCGTAGAAGCTCGGCCACCCGCAGTGCGAGTCGAACTTGGTGTCCGACCGGAACAGCTCGTGCCCGCAGGCCCGGCACCGGTAGACGCCCTCGCGCTTCTCGTCGAGGAGCTCGCCGGTCCAGGGGCGCTCGGTACCGGCCTGCCGGAGCACCGCGTACTCGTCAGGAGCCAGCTCCTCTCGCCACTGGGCGTCGGGCTTGGCCACCGGATACACCTTCTGCGAGAACAGGCTTCCGGTCGTGTCGTGGGTCTCGTTGGTCATGCTCCACCTCCGACAGCGACAACCGTGCCGGGTCTCCGGCTGTTCCCGGACGGTCCTGCCGCCGAGGGTGACGGGGCGCTTCCGCCGGGACGCAGAGGACCCCGGTGATGATCCGAAGATCACCACCGGGGTCCTCAAGCACGTCGTCACCCTCGGCGACGGAACCCGTCACGCTCGGCGGGCGAGCGGACGAGCGCGTCCGTCAGTACGACGACGACGAGTACACCGTCGCCGAGCCGCCACCGCGCTGCGCGCGACCGCGACCGCCACGACGACGAGCCTGCGCACCAGCGCCACCCTCGCCGCCCTGCGCCGACTGGCCGCGACCACCCTGGGCGCGCTGCGCCGTCGGGCCTGCGGACTTGGCCGGGGCCGACGTCCGCGTCGCACGCGTCCCACCGTTGCGCGACGGCGTGCCACGACGGGCCTGCGTCTGCGGCGGCGTGATGTCCGCGGGGCGCACGTACTCGGCGACCTCGCCGACGAGCGACGTGATCGCCGCGTCACCGGGGGCGACGGGCTGCGGCTGCGCCGTGATCTTCGCCTTGCGGGTCAGGTCCTTCACGTCGCTGCGCTGCTCGGGGAGCATGACGGTCACGACGACGCCCTCGGAGCCGGCGCGAGCCGTACGGCCCGAGCGGTGCAGGTACGCCTTGTGCTCGGCCGGCGGGTCGACGTGCACGACCAGCTCGATCTCGTCGACGTGGATGCCGCGCGCCGCGATGTCGGTCGCGACGAGCACGCGGACCGAACCGTTCGAGAACGCCTCGAGGTTGCGCTCACGCGCGCCCTGGCCGAGGTTTCCGTGCAGGTCGACCGACGGGATGCCCTGGGCCGTGAGCTGCTTCGCGAGCTTCTTGGCCTGGTGCTTGGTGCGCGTGAACAGGACACGACGGCCCGTGCCCGACGCGAGCTGCTGCACGACGTCCTTCTTCGCGTCCGCGTCACGGACCGCGAAGATGTGGTGCGTCATGTTGGAGACGGGCGACTCGGCCGAGTCGACCGAGTGGCTCACCGGGTTGCTCAGGTACCGCTTGACGAGCTGGTCCACGCCGTTGTCGAGCGTCGCGGAGAACAGCAGGCGCTGGCCGCGCGTCGGGGTCTTGTCCATGATGCGCTTGACGCCGGGCAGGAAGCCCAGGTCGGCCATGTGGTCGGCCTCGTCGAGGACCGTGATCTCGATGCCGTCGAGCGACAGGACGCGCTGGTTGAGGAGGTCCTCGAGGCGGCCCGGGCACGCGATGACGATGTCGACGCCCGCGTTCAGGGCGCTGACCTGGCGGCTCTGCGCGACGCCACCGAAGATGGTCGTCGTGTTCAGGCCCAGGGCCTTCGCGAGCGGCTCCATCGTGGCGTTGATCTGGTTCGCGAGCTCACGCGTCGGGCACAGGACCAGGGCGCGGGGGCGACGAGCGGCACGGCGCGTGTCCGACTGGGACAGGCGCGTGACGACCGGCAGCGAGAACGCGAGGGTCTTGCCCGAGCCCGTGCGGCCACGGCCCAGGACGTCGCGGCCCTTGAGCGTGTCCGGCAGCGAGGCCACCTGGATGGGGAACGGCGACTCGATGCCCTGGCTCGAGAGCTCACGGACCACCGTGGTCGGGATCGCGAAGTCGGCGAACGTCAGGCCCTCGGGCACGACGGTCGGGACCGACGAACGCTCCACGGCGGGACGCTGCTCGCGCTGCTCGCGGGGAGCGCGCTGCTCACGGTTGCCACCGGCAGGGCGGCCCTGGCCGGCGCCGCGGCCGTCGCGCGAGTCGCGCTCACGGACCGGGCGACCGTCACGGGTCACCTTGGCGGGACGCGAGTCGCGGTTGTCGCGCTCGTCGCGGGCCGGGCGGGCCCGGTCGTCACGAGCCGGGCGGTTGGTGTCGCGGGACTGCTGTCCCTGCGACGAGCTGGTACGGGGGGCTGCGGCGTTCGGGCGCACGGCAGCACGAATGGGGTTGTTCAAGGGTTTGCCTCTCGGGCGTAGGGTCGGGGTTCGCCGCAAGAAATCCAGGGAACTCCACGACGCTGGGCGCGCAGAGATGCGCAGCCACGGTCCCCACTCTCTCATGACTGGGGCGCGCGTGCGTCGATGGTGATCGACGTCTCCACATCCCTCACCGATCCCTCACCTCCCCGGTGGCTCGCCCAGGAGCTCGCCCGGACCTCGCACGTCCCGCACCTGCGGGCGTGGTGGAATGTCGCCCGTGGACTTCATGAGCTCCGTGGGCGACGTCATCGGTCAGATCTGGTCGGCGGCCACGACCCCCGTGCCCGCACCGGCCTCCGCGGTCGTGCTGTCGATGTCGCTCGTCGCGCTGATCGTCGTGGTGTTCACGCCCGTGTGGCGGGTCGCCCGGCACGTCGTGACGATCGCGCACGAGGGCGCGCACGCCATCGCGGCCCTGCTCACCGGAAGGCGTCTGACGGGCATCCGCCTGCACTCCGACACGTCGGGCCTGACGGTCTCCTACGGCAAGCCGCGCGGCTTCGGCATGGTCCTCACGGCCTTCATGGGCTACGTCGGCCCGGGCCTCGTGGGGCTCGGGGCGGCCGCGCTGCTGCGGGCGGGCTACGCCGTCGGGCTCCTGTGGCTCCTCGTGCTGCTGCTGACCCTGATGCTGCTGCAGATCCGCAACTGGTTCGGCCTGTGGTCCGTGCTGGTGAGCGGCGTGGCGCTCGTCGTCGTGTCGTGGGCCGCGACGCCGCCCGTGCAGAGCGCCGTCGCGTACGCCGTGACGTGGTTCCTGCTGCTGGGCGCGATCCGGCCCGTCCTGGAGCTGCAGATCTCCCGCAGCCGCGGCAAGGCCCGCCAGTCCGACGCCGACATGCTCGCGCGGCTCACCGGCATCCCCGGGCTCGTGTGGGTCGGGGTGTTCCTGCTCGTGACCGTCGGAGCCGCTGTGCTGGGCGGGTACTGGATCGTGTCGCCGGCGGCTGCGTGAGCCTGCTGGCCCACCGCAGCGGGTGACGGTCCCAGGGCGAGCCTCACCCACCCTGCCTAGCATCGGGACATGGCTCTCTCCCCCGCGTCCTCCGCCGTCTCGCTCGCGGCGCTGCTCGGCTCGTCCGGCGTCGTGCACCTGGTGCGTCCGCAGGTCTTCGAGCCCTTGATCCCCGACGCTCTCGGGGACCCGCGCCCGTGGGTCACGTGGAGCGGCGTGGCCGAGCTGGCGTGCGCGACGGCGCTGCTCGTCCCGGCCACGCGTCGCGCCGGGGGCCTCGCGAGCGCCGCGCTGCTGGTGGGCGTCTTCCCCGGGAACGTGAAGATGGCGCTCGACTCGCACCCCGGCGCCCGGTCGTGGGCCCGCAGGCCCGTGGTGGCGTGGGGACGCCTGCCGGTCCAGGTGCCGCTCGTGGCGTGGGCGCTGGGAGTCGCGCGGCGCGGCTGAGCGCCCTTCGCCGTCGACGTCGTCAGAGCGCACGACGACGGGCCGCCCGCTGTTCGCGGACGGCCCGTCGTGGTGATCGGGTGCGTAGCCCTGGCCGGGCCGGGAACCTTCCGAGGAGGAGGGGGGTCGGCTCCCGGGACGGGCGGGCCGCGCAACCGGTCGAGACGTGGTGCGGGCTGTCAGGCCCCGCAGGTGGTGCCGGGCCGGTCAGGCCTGCGGCGCGGGCCGGTCAGGCCTGCGGCGTGAGGACGAACCCGGGGCCCTCGGTCGCACGAGGGTCCGTGTCCAGCGTGAGGTTCGCGAGCGCGATCGAGGTGGTCGGCTCGACGAAGACTCGTGCGTCGCCGCTCTCGACGACCGTGTCGTCGGGCTGCGGGCTCGGGACGAGGGCCAGCTCGAAGTCGCCGGACTGCGGCGCCGACTCGGCGATCCGGAGTCCGCCACCGTCGGGCACTCCGGCCCGCGTGGTGAGGTCCTGGACTGCATCGCGGGCGTTGTCGGTCAGGGTGAGCATGGAAGCTCCTCTCGGTTGCCTGGGGACGCACGGGCAGTCTTGCGACGAACCCTCGGCGTGCGCCTTTCGGTTGCCTCCAACCAAACAAGGATCGGGCCCGATCGCAAGGCCAGGGACTGATTCACGGCGTGTCTCTCAAAAAATGGGATCGAGCGCGACAAGCCCTCGCGGATCGGGTTAGGGTCCGCGCCCGCGGGAGGCGCGGGCCCCCGCGGCCGCCGCCGCTGGGCCGCCGTCGGGCCGCCGCTGGGCCGCCGTCGGGCCGCCGTCGGGCCGCCGTTGAGTGCGGAGTAGTTGTCGTGCATCGTGCCGTTTCACGACAACTACTCCGCACTCGACCCCGGCCGTCGGGCGCCGGTGGGAGCATGGGCCGTCTACAACGCCGCCCAGCCGGGCCGCGGCGTCCGGGCTCTGTGCCGCGAGGTGATGGCGCTCGCGGGTCCGGGAGCGGGCAGGCAGGCGATCGACCTGGGGTGCGGCGCGGGCGTCGAGTCCGCCGCGCTGCTGGCTGCGGGGTGGCGTGTCCACGCGGTCGACGGCGACCCGGCCACCCCGTCGCTCGTCCGAGCCACCGCGGGCGGCGAGGGGGGAGACGCGCTGAGCGTCCCCGTCGTGCCGTTCGCCGACCTGGTGCTGCCACCCGCCGACCTCCTCTATGCCGGGTACTCGCTGCCGTACGCGTCGCCGGACGACTTCCCGCGCGTCTGGGCCGAGATCCGCCGCGCGCTGCGCCCTGGCGCGTGGCTGGCGGTGAACCTGTTCGGCGTGCACGACTCGTTCGCGGGGACGATCGACGGGACCTTCCTGACGCGCCCCGAGGCCGAGGCCCTGTTCGACGGGCTCGACGTCGTCGAGGTCCGCGAGGAGGACGAGGACGGCGAGTCGTTCAGCGGCCCCAAGCACTGGCACGTCTTCGACGTCCTCGCGCGCGTCCCGCGCTGAGGCTCCGCCGGGGCTTCCCCGGCCCGACGACGCCGCTCACCACTCGTGGTCGGGTCGCCGTGGGCAGGGGCTCGGCGCGTAGACTCTGCGCGGGCCTTGGTGCCGCCTCGGACGAGGCGCGCGCACGGTGCCCGGGCCTCTAGCTCAATGGCAGAGCTGCGGACTTTTAATCCGTAGGTTGTGGGTTCGAGTCCCACGGGGCCCACCGTCCTGATCTCACCGCACGGGCCGCTTCCCCTCGAAGAACCGGTCGAGGTCGGCTCGCCGCATCGCGCCCTCGCCCCCTCCGACGGTGAGCTCGGCGACGAGCCGCCGGGACAGGTCGCGCAGCGGTTCGTTGTTCACGCTCGAGTGGTGGCACATGAGGTCGAACGCCTCGTCGGCGGGCAGCCCGTAGATCGCCATGACGGCGCCCTTGGCCTGCTCGATCGTCGAGCGGCTCGCGGAGGACGCCCGGATCGCGGCCGTGGCCTCGCGCTGGGCGAGCTCGCGCTGTGTCGTCGTGAGGTCGATGAAGTAGCCCGAGACGTGCGTCGTCTCTCCCGTGCGGCGGTCGAGGCGCCCGCGCCCGACCACGCCGAGCGTCCGGGTGCGTCCCAGCGCGTCGACGATGCGGTGGACCGAGCTGAAGGGGTCACCGGTGGTGACGGCGGCGAGCAGGACGTCCTCGACCCGTTCGCGGTCCTCGGGGTGCTTGTGCGCGAGCATGAGCGCGGTCGTGGGCATGATCTCGCCGGGCCGGAAGCCGTGCATGGCGTACAGCTCGTCGGACCACCACCAGCTCTGGTCGGACAGGTCGAGGATGAACTGGCCGACGATCTGCGGTGCGCCGCGCAGCAGGGCCTCGGCGAGCTCGGGGTCGAACCGGCGAGACGGGTTGTACGAAGTGGTCAAGTAGGCCCCCAGGGCATGGGAAAGGAGCGGGCCTACTTCCAGACTCCTCGGTGATACTAGCCCGGATCCGTTGCCTCACCAGCGAGGACAGCGTCCCGACGGCGGAGCGCCGGCGCGTGGGCAGGCTCGCGGTCGTGCGGGTCGGGGAACGACGAAGCCCCCGTCGGCCGGGGCCGGACGGGGGCTTCGTGAACGTTAGGTGGTGGCGCGATGCAGGGGGTACTTCGCGCCACCGAGGAAGACATTACCCCCAACCGGCGCGGGTTGACGAACCGCGTTCGGATGGCGGGCAATCGGACGCACTCCTGCCGATCTCACCCGCTCCCCGCTCCCCGCTCACCCGGGCAATCGGCCGAGCTCCTGCCGTCGCCTAGGGCAGCACGATCTCGAACGAGGGGTCGACGGTGTCGAGGAATCCGAGGAGCCGACCCCATGCCCCCGCGTCACCGTCGACCTCGACGGTCCCCGCAGCCGTCAGGTCACCCAACGTCTGTGGCGCGACGACGGCCTGGAGGAAGCCCGGCTTGGCGGCCGTGAACGTCGCCTCGGGGGCCGTCGCGTCCTCCGCGCCCGGGACCTGGTGCGTGAGCACACCGTTCGCGAGGCGCACGCGGTGCCGCTCACCGTCGACCACCCAGTCCAGGAGCACCGTCGCGTCCCACGCGCGCGGCCCGTCGATCCGGATCGCGATCGAGTCGAGCGCCTGCTCGACGGAGAGCGCCGCCAGGATGTCGGGCGCGGCCGACGCGGTGGGCGTCCCGAAGTTCCCGTCCCGGAGCTCGACGGCCCCGGAGAGGAAGAAGTTGCGCCAGGTGCCGTTCTCGCTGCCGTACCCGAGCTGCGTGTAGGCCTGCACCTGGAGCTCGCGCGCCTCGGTGTGCGCCGGGTCTGCGAACAGGACGTGGTTGAGGACGGTGACGACCCAGCGCAGGTCGCCGGCCTCGAACGACTCGCGCGCCTTCGCGACCGTCGCGTCCGCGCCGCCCATGAACTCGACGTAGCGCCGCGCCTCCTCGACGGGCGGGTGCTCCCAGAGGTGCGCGGGGTTGCCGTCGAACCACCCCATGTACCGCTGGTAGACCGCCTTGACGTTGTGGCTCACGCTCCCGTAGTAGCCGCGGGCGTTCCACGCGCGCTCGAGAGCGGGCGGAAGGACGATCTGCTCGGCGATCTCCTTGCCCACGAGGCCCTGGTTGAGCAGGCGAAGCGTCTGGTCGTGCAGGTAGGCGTAGAGGTCCCTCTGGGTAGAGAGGAACCCGACGAGCTCGTCCCGACCCCACGTGGGCCAGTGGTGCGAGGCGAACACGACGTCGGAGCGGTGCCCGAACAGGCGGATCGCCTCGGTGAGGTACTCGGCCCACACGTGCGGGTCGCGCACGAGCGCTCCGCGCAGCGTGAGCGTGTTGTGGAGCGTGTGGGTCGCGTTCTCCGCCATGCACAGGGCCGAGCGCTCGGGGAAGAAGAAGTTCATCTCGCTGGGGGCCTCGGTGCCGGGCGTGAGCTGGAAGTCGATCGTGACGCCGTCGACCACCTCGCGCTGCCCCGTCTCGGTGACGTAGAGCGAGGGGAGGATGAGCGAGACCGTGCCCGTGCTCGTCGTCTGCCCCAGGCCGGCCCCCACCTGGCCGCTCGGACCCTTGGCGAGCGCCGCCCCGTACATGTACCCGGCCCGCCGTGCCATGGCGGTGCCCGCGTAGACGTTCTCGGACACGGCGTGCTCGACAAAGCCCGACGGCGCGATCACCGGCACGGTCCCCGCGTCGACGTCCTCCTGCGTGGTGACGCCCTTGACGCCGCCGAAGTGGTCGACGTGCGAGTGCGAGTAGATCACCGCGGTCACGGGGCGCTCGCCCCGTTCGCCGCGGTAGAGGGCGAGGGCGGCCGCTGCCGTCTCGGTCGAGATGAGCGGGTCGATCACGATGACACCGCGTTCCCCCTCGACGAAGGTGATGTTCGACAGGTCGAAGCCTCGGACCTGGTAGATCCCCGGCACGACCTCGAAGAGCCCTGCCTTCGCGACGAGCCCGCTCTGCCGCCACAGGCTGGGGTGGACCGTGCCCGGGGCCGGCCCGTCGAGGAACCCGTACCCGGTGGTGTCCCAGACGACCCGACCGGCGTCGTCGAGCACGTGCGGCCGGGAGGGCTCGGCCAGCAGGCCACGCGCCGCTGCCTCGACGTCACGCGTGTCGTCGAACGGCAGGGTCTCCTGGGCGGTGCGGAACGACGCCGCGACGCTCTCGACGACAGGATCGGACATGGAGGCTCCTCGGACGACGCGGGGCCGCTCCCCGTCGAGCGGCATCTCCCACGCTAGGCCCGAGGCGCGAGGGGCGCGCGGGCTGGTCCCGGACAGGCGCCGTGCGCGCGTGACGACTGACCTGCACGTCCCATGCATAGACGTGGTGTCGTCCCACTCAGTGAGCGCCGCCAGCATTCCCAGGATCGACACCTAGGGTTTGAACGACGGCCCGCCCCCTGTGTGGCAGAAAACACCACGTACCAGGAGGTTCTTCGAATTGCGGGCAGCGGCCTCCTACATGCAGAGTGGGACAATGGTATGGGTTACGGTAGGGCTGGTTCTCGTGGTGCTCGGCGTGCTCCTCGCCGCCCGCGCCGCGTGGGCCGTGCGTGCCGGTGAGCAGCGCGGGCGTCCTAGCACCGGCGGTCACGGCATGGGCATCGCCCTCGGCGCAGGCATCGCCTTCTGGGGAGCGGTGATCACCACGATCGCCCTCATCGTCGGCTGACCTCAGAATCAGCTGACCACGCCCTGACCTGACCTGTCAGGATCGGACGCATGAAGCGATCCTTCGACGACCTCGTCTCCGAAGCGGCCACCGTCTCCGTCGACGGCTGGGACTTCTCCTGGCTCGACGGTCGTGCGACCGAGCAGCGGCCCTCCTGGGGCTACGCCCGTTCGATGGGCGAACGGATGGCCACCGCGAGCGCAGCCCTCGACCTCCAGACGGGCGGCGGCGAGGTCCTCGCCTCGATCCCCCGGCTCCCGCGGCTGACGGTGGCGACCGAGGGCTGGCCCCCGAACGTCGCCCAGGCCACGCGGCTCCTGCACCCGCTCGGCGTCGCGGTCGTCGCCGATGCGGACGAGCCACCCCTGCCGTTCGCGGACGAGGCCTTCGACCTCGTGGTCAGCCGCCACCCGGTGAAGCCGTGGTGGTCGGAGATCGCTCGCGTCCTCGCCCCCGGCGGCACGTACTTCGCGCAGCACGTGGGCCCGTACAGCGTCTTCGAGCTCGTCGAGCACTTCCTGGGCCCGCAGCCCGAGGAGGTCCGCAACGGCCGCCACCCCGACGCCGACCGCGCCGCCGCCGAGGCTGCCGGGCTCGAGGTCGTCGACCTGCGGTTCGAGGAGCTGCGTACCGAGTTCTTCGACATCGGCGCGGTCGTCTACTTCTTGCGCAAGGTCGTGTGGATGGTCCCCGGGTTCACGGTCGAGGAGTACCGCCCGCAGCTCGCCGCGCTGCACGAGCAGATCGAGGCCGAGGGGCCCTTCGTCGCGACGACGACGCGCTTCCTGGTCGACGCACGCAAGCCGGGCTGAACGTCCGGACGGCCGCGGCGCCGTCGGGCACGGGGAGAGGTGTCTCCGTTGACACCCCGGCCGAGCCGCCGGCGTCGGCGCCGACGCGGCCGAGCGGGTCTCAGCCGCCGAGCCCAGCATGCCCCCGCGTGAGGTCTCCGAGGGCCGCGAGCGCCCGGCGCTTGCGGTCCGCGGGGTCGATCGTGCGTTCGTCCCCCGGGTTGGCGCGGCGCACGGGCTTGCCCGCACGGTCGGCGGACTCCACGACGCGGGGCATGCCGGGGGCGCCTGCCGCCCGTGTCGACCGGGAGCGCCGGTGCGGGGTGCTCGGGGCGAGGAAGTAGGGGCGTTGCGTGCTCATGGGCTCTCCTCCGGTCGTCGCCGCCCCGCTGCCGGGGCCGTCAGGTCGATCGTGAAGCACTGTCGTTTCGTCCGTGTTGCGGGCGCAGGACGTCGACGTGTCGTCCGTGGGTGCGTGCGGCACACCCGGTGCCTACCGACCAGTAGCCTCCTCGCATGACGACGCACGAGCGCGAGATCACGTCCCCGGTCGACCTGTGCCTGCCCGACGGCCGACTGAACCCGGACGCGGTCGGGTGGACGCGCGCCCCCCTGCACCGTGCGAACCTGCGCGGCTGGGGGCGGACCAAGCGCTGGGAGTACTGGGGCGTGGTCACGCCGACCCACGTGGTCGGGATCGTCGCGTCCTCGATCGACTACGCGGGAGTCCACGGCCTGTACGTCCTGGACCGGACGACGGGCGAGGAGACGGTGACCGACGTCGTCGTGCCCCTGGCCCGGGGCGTGGTCATGCCCGAGCGCAGCGGATCCGGTCGCGTCGAGGCGCGCGCGAAGAGGCTCGCGATCGTGATCGACCAGGCCCCCGAGGCCACCCGCATCCGGGCGGCCTCGCGCGACGTGAGCCTCGACCTGACCGTCCCGCTCCCGCCGGGGCACGAGTCGCTGGGGGTCGTCGTCCCGTGGGGCGACCGGCTGTTCCAGTACACGGTCAAGGACGTGGCCCGCCCTGTCCACGGCTCGCTCACGGTGCGCGGCACCCGGCACGACGTCAGCGCCGACGACTCGTTCGCGGTGCTCGACCACGGGCGCGGCCGGTGGCCCTACGCCATGACGTGGAACTGGGCCGCGGGCAGCGGGCACGGCCGCGGCATCCAGCTCGGCGGCGGATGGACGGACGGCACGGGCTCGACCGAGAACGCGCTCCTGGTGGACGGGCGGATCCACAAGATCGGTACGGAGCTGGACTGGACGTACGACCGCACGGACTGGCTCGCGCCGTGGCGCGTCTCGGGGGACGGGGTCGAGGCGCTGTTCACGCCCTTCCACGAGCGGGTCGCGCGCACCGAGCTGCTCATCGTGGGCAGCGAGACGCACCAGTGCTTCGGCACGTGGTCGGGCCGCGCCCGCACGGACGAGGGCGCGTGGGTGGACCTGGACGGCATGGTCGGCTGGGCCGAGGAGGCACGGCAGCGCTGGTAGCCGCGCCGTTCTCAGCAGGCCCGACGGCGCCGCTCGTCTCACATATGGACCGCGCCTCGGCGCGGCGCGCTCCCGGTGCCAGACTGCCGCCCATGGCGACCGTCCACGACGAGATCACTCCCCGGCTCTCCCGCTTCGTGCTGTCCCAACCCGTGTTCTTCGTGGGCACGGCCCCCCTCGCGGGGGACGGGCACGTCAACGTCTCCCCCAAGGGCATGGGCGGCACGTTCGTCGTGCTCGACCCGCACCGGGTCGCCTACCTCGACTACACGGGCTCGGGGGCGGAGGTCGCGGCACACCTGCAGGAGAACGGGCGCATCGTGGTCATGTTCTGCGCGTTCGAGGGGCCACCGAACATCGTGCGCTTCCACGGCCGGGGCCGGTACGTCCTCGCCCGCACCCCCGAGTTCGACGTGCTGCGCCCGCTGTTCGCCAAGGAGCGGGAGTCGGGGCAGCGCGGCATCGTCGTGGTCGAGGTGGACCGGGTCTCCGACTCGTGCGGGTTCTCGGTGCCCCTCATGGACTTCGTGGCGGACCGTGACGTCCTGGACCGCGCGCACGACCGTCGAGAGCCCGAGTACTTCGACGCCTACTGGCAGAAGAAGAACGCGACGAGCATCGACGGGCTGCCCGGCGTGGACATCGCGCCGCTGGGCTGAGAGGCGCGAGCGCTACGTCGCGTCGAGGTACGCCCGACCGCGCGGCGAGATGCGGTAGCCCACGGGCAGGCTCTCGGTGAGGCCGAGCTCCTTGAGCCGCCGGACCCGGATCTTGAAGTAGTCGCGCTCGACGCCGATCGAGGTCGCGAGCTCGCGTGCCACGACCTCGGGCCGGGCGACGATCAGGTCGAGGTAGTCCCGTGTCCACGGCGCGGGCGCCGCCCGGTCCATGCGGGCGAGCCGTGCGCGGAGCGCCTCGACCTCCTCGGCGGACAGGTCGGCGTCCTGCCGCAGCGCGACGCGCGGGTCCTCCCCCACGCGCCGCAGCCCGATCCGGTACAGATCCCCCTCGCCCTTGGCGGCAACCCAGGCGAGCGCCGCGTCGGCCGAGCGGAACCCGGCGGCGCGCGCGTCGTCGTCGGGCAGGTCGGGGACCCCGTCCACCTCCGGGACCCGGTCGATCGACGTGACCTCCACGACCCCGATCCGCGTCCTCATCCGGCTGCCTGCCCGCACGCGCGGCGCGAGCCAGCGGCGGTACGCGAGGGACACCGTGCCGTCCTCGAGCCCGCTGAGCGTCTGCCGGGTGAGCAGCATGTCCCCAGCGTACGAAGGCTCGCCCGACGGCGCAGCACCGCTCCCCGGCCCTCGCCCCGACGATCGGGGAACGCCGGGCCGTCAGGTGGGCTCGGCGTCCGGCCCCTTCGGCCGACGCGTCCCGGCCGGGGCCGCCCCGCGCAGGAGCTCGACGCGCACGACCGCTCCCCCGCCGGGCCGGGCCACGACCAGCAGCCTGCCGCGGTGCGCCTCCACGATCTTGGCCACGATCGCGAGCCCCAGGCCGTTGCTGCTGCGGTCGGGCCGCGCGTCGTGCTGGGCGGTCCGTGCGTGCGCGAGCCGGTCCACCTGCCGGGCGAACGGTTCGAGCGCGATGCGCAGTCCGTCCTCGGTGAGCGGTCGCCCGCTGTTCTCGACGGTCAGGACCACGGGTGCCGTGTCCTCGAGGCGGATCGTGACCCAGCCGCCGTGCGGCAGGTTGTGCCGGATCGCGTTGCGCAGCAGGTTGTCGACCACCCGGGCGAGAAGGACCTCGTCGCCCGGCACGATCGCGGGCGTGCTCTCGACCGCGATCCGGACCCCGCGGTCGGTGGCCTCGCGCGCGACGTCGTCGACCGCGTCCTCGACCACGACGTCGAGATCGACCGGCGCACGGGCGACCGGTGCCCGGTCGAGGGCCGCGAGCTGCAGGAGGGCCGCGACGAGGTCGCTCGCCCTCCTGTTGGTCACGTCGAGGCGTTCGAGCAGGCGCGGGAGGTCGACGGCGTCGGGGTCGGCTCGCGCGACGTCGAGCATGGTCTGGGTCACCGCGAGCGGGGTCCGCAGCTCGTGCGAGGCGTTGGCGGCGAACCGCTGCTGGGCCGCGAACGACCGTTCGAGCCGTTCGAGCATCGTGTCGAACGTGTCGGCCAGGTCGGTGAACTCGTCCCGCCCCCGCCTCGTGTCGCGGGCCGAGATGCGGTGCGACAGGTCGCCCGACGCCGCGACCTGCGCCGCGGTGTTGAGGTCCGCGAGGGGGCGCAGCACCCGCCCGGCGACGAGCCATCCGCCCGCCGTCCCCACGACGGCGAGCACGCCCATCGCCACGGTGCAGGCCTGGATCAACGCGTCGAGGATCTGGCCCCGCGACGCGATGAACAGGTGAGCGTCCGACGGGTTCGCCGCCGTGAGCGGGTAGTTCGGCACGAAGCGCATGACGGCGTACACGATGACGGACATCGCGAGCCCGGCGGCGAGCAGGAACGCCACGTAGCTCAGGGTCAGGCGGAGCCGGGCGGTCTGGCGCAGGATCCTCACGGCGTCTCGACGCTCGGCGCCCCGACGCGGTAGCCCACGCCCGGCACGGTGTGCACGACCCAGGGGTCGCCCAGGCGCTTGCGGAGCGTCGAGACGGTCACCCTGACGGCGTTGGTGAAGGGGTCGGCGTTCGCGTCCCACGCACGTTCGAGCAGGTCCTCGGCGCTCACCACGCCACCGTCGGCCGCCAGCAGGACCTCCAGCACCGCGAACTGCTTGCGGCTCAGGCGCACGTGCTCACCGTCGCGGTACACCTCCCGGCGGAACGGGTCCAGCCGCACCCCGGCAGCCTCCAGCACGGGTGGGAGCGGGGCCGGGCGGCGTCCCAGTGCCCGCACGCGCAGGATCAGCTCGGGCAGCAGGAACGGCTTGGTCAGGTAGTCGTCGGCGCCGATCCCGAAGCCGCGGGTCTTGTCGTCGAGCGTGCCCGCCGCGGTGAGCATGAGGACCCGGGTCGGCAGGCCTCGGGCCACGATCGACCGGCACACCTCGTCGCCGTGGACCCCGGGCAGGTCGCGGTCGAGCACCACGACGTCGTACGCGGTGTGGCTCAGGTTCTCGAGCGCCTGCTCTCCGTCGAGCGCGACGTCGGCCGCGACGGCCTCACGCCGCAGCCCGGTCTGCACGGCCTCGGCCAGGAACGGCTCGTCCTCGACGACCAGCACCCGCATCGGTCCTCCACCTCGCTCGTCGGCCCGGCCCCTCCGACGGCGGGCCTGCCCCGCCAGTCTAGGAAGTGGGGTGTGTCGAAAACGTCTGCGAAAAGTGAGACACCGGGACAACATGCCGACGGGTGCAGTGGTGGTCATGGACACACGTACCCCACCGCCCTCGTTCGCCCCGGTGCCCACCCCCGCACCGCCGCTGGACGGCCCGGCCCGACCTCCCCGCCCGAGCGCCCGCAGGCGCCGTCCACCCCTCCTCGTCGCGGTCGTCGCGGTCCTCGCGGTCCTTGCGTCGCTCGCGTGGGCCTTCGGGCCCGACGCCGACCGCGGCCTGCGCACGTTCGTCGCCGACACGCTCGGCACCGAGGTCCCGGCCCCCGGCGCCGGAGCAGCGGGTGCCGAGGGCCGGGCGGCCACGGACCTCCCCGCGCAGGACGACCCGCGCCAGGAGGACGACACGATCGACCCGTTCGACACCACGCACCCCGCGATCTCGGGCCTCGACGACGACCTGCGCGCCGCGCTCCAGGCCGCCGCGCAGGACGCCCGGGCCGCAGGCGTCGACTTCTGGGTCACATCCGGGTGGCGCAGCACCGGCTACCAGCAGAGCCTGCTCGACCGGGCGGTCGACCGCTACGGCTCGCTCGACGAGGCCCGCAGGTTCGTCAAGACGCCCGAGACGTCGGAGCACGTCTCCGGCCAGGCCGTCGACATCGGTCCGACCGACGGCGCCGACTGGACGATCCGCAAGGGTGCGCGCTACGGCCTGTGCCAGACGTTCGCCAACGAGATGTGGCACTTCGAGCTCGCCACGACGCCCGGTGGCGAGTGCCCGCAGCCGCTCCCGGACGCGGCGGGCTGACCAGGCTCAGCCCAGCCGCAGCTCGGCGTTGACCGCGCGCACCAGGCCGGCCGGGAGCTTGGCGACCTCCCGGTCGTAGGTCAGCAGCCCGTTGGTCTCGTCCTCGACGTCCGAGAGCTGGGTGTACACCGTCGCGGCCAGACCGCGGGCGATCGCGGGGAGGATCTGCTCACGGTGCAGCGCCTCGAACGCCGCGCCCAGCGCCTCGGGATCGCCGTACCCCTTGTACCCGAAGTCCTT
This sequence comes from Oerskovia gallyi, assembly GCF_014836745.1. Taxonomy (NCBI): domain Bacteria; kingdom Bacillati; phylum Actinomycetota; class Actinomycetes; order Micrococcales; family Cellulomonadaceae; genus Oerskovia; species Oerskovia gallyi. The sequence continues at coordinate 4,413 of NZ_JACSQE010000017.1, read as the reverse complement.
CTCCCCGGCGACGTGCCCCTCGACCCGCAGGTTGTAGCCGCCGTACTCCGAGAGCACGAGCGCCCGCCGGTCACGCCGCGGCGGCACGCGGAACGGCTTGAAGTACACGTGCAGGCTCCGCAGGTTCCCGGCGCCCTGGTCGTGCCAGCCGCTCGCGTGGTCCACCGACCGCGTGGGGTCGAGGGCCTTGACGCGGGCCGCGACCTTGGCCGCGTCGAACTGACCCCAGGCCTCGTTGAACGGCACCCACACGGCGAGCCCCACGGCGTTGCGCAGGTGCTCGACGGTCGCGTCGACCTCGCGGAGGAACTCCTCGCGCCCCTCGGCGTCGCCCCGGCCGAACAGGGCGTGGAACCGGTCGCTCAGGCGCAGCGGCAGGAGCACGGGCGCCTTGACGACCGCGGGACGGTACGGGCCGCCCCCGTTGACCATGTCCTGCCACACGAGCATCCCGAGCCGGTCGCAGTGGTGGTACCAGCGCAGGGGCTCGATCTTGATGTGCTTGCGCAGCATCGTGAACCCGAGGTCCTTCATGGTCGCGATGTCGTGGACCATGGCCTCGTCCGACGGCGCGGTGAGCAGCCCGTCCGACCAGTACCCCTGGTCCAGGACCCCGGCGTGGAAGTACGGCTCGCCGTTGAGGAGCAGACGCGGCACCCCCTGCGCGTCGGGTCCGACGCCGAACGACCGGAGCCCCGCGTAGCTGCGCACCTCGTCGTCGCCGAGGGTCACGGTCACGTCGTACAGGTGCGGGTCCTCGGGCGTCCACAGGTGCGGGTCGGGCACGGGGACGCGGGCGACCACGCCCACGGGCGCGTCGACCTGCGCGACGAGCGTGGCGCCGTCGTGCACCTGGATGCGCGCCACGGGCGCGTCCTGCCCGACGCCGCCGCTCGCCCCCGCGGGCCCCTCGCCCGCGTGGACGGTCACGTCGAGGCGGCCGCCCGGGAGATCGGGCACGAGCGTGAGCCGGGCGACGTGCAGGGCGGGCACGGCCTCGACCCACACGGTCTGCCAGATGCCCGACTGCGCCGTGTACCAGATGCCGCCCCGCGCGAGGTTCTGCTTGCCGCGCGCGTGGAAGCTGGTGTCGCTGACGTCGGTGACCTCTACGAGGAGCTCGTGCGCCTCGCCGGGCGCACCGGCGAGGGCGTCCGTGACGTCGCACGCGAACGGCAGGTAGCCGCCGGTGTGACGCCCTACCTCGACGCCGTCGACCAGGACGCGGCACGACTGGTCGACCGCGCCGAAGTGCAGCAGGACGCGGCCGTCGCCGGGCACGAACCCGTCCGGGAGCGACAGGTCGCGGCGGTACCAGAGCGCCTCGTCGGGCTGGACCTGCCGCTCCACCCCGGACAGCGGCGACTCGGGCGAGAACGGCACGACGATCTCGCCGTCGAACACCTCGGGCGCGGTGCCGCCCAGCGAGCCCACCGGACCGGGACCCTGCGCCGTGACGGCGTACTCCCAGACCCCGTTGAGGTTCAGGTAGCTGTCGCGGGCGAGCTGCGGGCGCGGGTACTCGGGCAGCGGCGCGGCACGGTCGAGCGTGGCGGTCCAGCGCGTGGGCAGGGTCGCGCCCCCGCCGCTACCCCCGGCCACGGGCCGCGTCCAGCACGGGCCGGCGCGCGACCGTCAGCACGTGCGTGTCGGGCCACTCGACCGTCTCGCCCGTCGCGGCGTCCGTCAGCGTCGCCACGGGCGCGAACGAGTGCTCGACGAGCCACTCGTTGCGCCACGCACCGCTCTCGGGCCCCAGCTCGAAGCCGGCCCCCGCCAGCAGGTCGGCCCACGCGTCGCCGTCCAGGTCGCAGAACCGCTCGTGGCACTCGGACAGCCAGTTGTCGGCGTAGTCCTTGGTCGTGAGGAACTCCATGGCGTCGCGCAGCGTGAGCCGGAACGTCGCGGGCGCGACCTCCTCGACCGCGAACGACGCACCGGACAGGCGCGGGAAGTCGTGCGCGAACTGGCGCATGCGCGAGGCCGTCGACAGCCCGCGGACGTGCGCGGCGACGTCGGGCCGCGCCCACGCGTCGAGGTCCGTCACGACGCCCGGGCGCGCGCCGTCGTCGTCCCGGAGGGTCAGGTGCACCACGCGGTCGCCGTCCGCCGGACCGCACACGTCGCTGTTGATCCACACCCCGCCCGGGCGGGTGTGGACGAACGTGCGCTGGGCGAACCGTCCGACGTCGGGGACGCCCTCGCCGTACGAGGAGATCTCGTGCGTGAGCGCGATCGTGACGGTCGTGTCGACGCTGCGCTCGGGCATGACCTCACCGCGCAGGATGTTGGCCTGCACGAACCACACGTTGGGGTTCGCGAACACGCCCTGCGTCTTCTTGTGCTCGGCCTCGGCCACGAGGTGGCGTGCGACGTCGACCCCGAACAGGTCCGACTCGTGCAGGCGCGGCTCGGCCGCGACGTGCTCGAGCAGGCCGCCCGTCGCGCACCCGATGTCGACGATCCGCCCGGGGAGCACGTACGGGCGCACCTGCTCCCACTTGCGGCGCGAGGCGTCCTCGAACGCCGCGGCGTACGTCCGGTAGTCGCGCGTCGCGGTCAGGTCACCGTCGCCCGAGACGACGGGGTCGGCGAAGACCTGGGCGATCTGCGCCTCGAGCCCGTAGCGCCGGAAGAAGCCCGGCACGACGGGGTGCGCGACGTCGGTCCACGTCGGGTCGCCCGCAGCCAGGCGCCCGACGGCGTCCCACGGGCGGGCCGGGCCGTCGCCCTGGGCGTCGGTCGCGTCGAGCTCGACACCCACGACGCGGTACCCGAGCTCCTGGTAGGCCGCGATGACCTCCGGGGTCGAGCAGGCCACGACCGTGTCGTGCGGGTCGAGCGTCACGGCGTGACCGGTCGCCGTCTCGACCGTGGTCGCCACGAGGTGCGCGAACCGCGGGTGCGGCGCCACGTCCGGCACCGGGACCACGAGGCTCGGCAGGTGCTCGACCGCCGTCACGTGCTCGATGAGCGCCTCGCGCCGGTGCCCCGGGACCGGGTTGCGGCGCGTGCCCGCGTGGTTCGCGGACGTCACGGCCCACACGACCACCGCGTCCGGGGAGCAGCGGACGGGGACGCCGTCGAGGTCGCTCACCAGCCCGGCGCGCAGCGCCCGCAGGTAGTCGACCTGGAAGCGGGTCACGAGGTGGTGGCGCCCCGGGAAGAGGACATGACGGACGAGCGGGGCTGAAGGCACCCGCGTACCTTCGCTCGCCGACGGGGTCCATCGCAAGCGGGACGCCTCCCCTCGTCACCGTCGGCGTTCCGTGCCATCGTGGAAGTGGCGCCGACGACGCCACCCCCTGTGGATCTGCCGTGGACAAGGAGCACCCGATGGTCTCGACGACGAACGCATTCAGCAGCTTCTCGGTGAACGACCTGGACGCCGCGCGGGCGTTCTACGCCGACGTCGTGGGCGTCGAGGTCGACCAGACCCCCATGGGCCTCGACCTGCGCCTCGGGTCGGGCGGGCACGTGTTCGTCTACCCCAAGAAGAACCACGTCGCGGCATCGTTCACGGTGCTCAACTTCGGGGTCGACGACGTCGAGGCCGCGGTCGACGAGCTCATCGCGAAGGGCGTCGAGTTCGAGCGCTACGTCGGGTTCGACCAAGATGCCAAGGGCATCGCCCGCGGTCCCGAGGGACCGGCGATCGCCTGGTTCAAGGACCCGGCGCGCAACGTCCTCGCGATCCTGAGCAACCCGTGAGCACCGCGGTCTCGTCGCACGAGCACCTCCTGGCGGCGCACGGCGACGCCATCGGGGCGTTCGACCACCTGGTCCGGCGGGTCCAGGACGACCAGTGGGACCTGCCCACGCCCGACGACGAGTGGAGCGTCCACGACCTCGTCAACCACCTGGTCTCCGAGCAGCTCTGGGCTCCCGAGCTGCTCGCGGGCCGGACGGTCGCCGACGTCGGCACGGTCTTCGACGGCGACGTCCTGGGGGACGACCCGGTCGACGCGTGGATCGACGCGTCGACCCAGTCGCGCGAGGCGTTCCTGGCCCCCGGCGCCCTGGACCGTGCGGTGCACCTGTCGTACGGCGACGCCCCGGCGACCGAGTACGCGCACCAGATGACGTTCGACCTCACGGTCCACGCGTGGGACCTCGCGCAGGGCATCGGCCTCGACGCGGACCTCGGCCCGCAGCTCGTGTCGTTCGTCCTGGGCTACGCCCAGCGCCGCAAGGGCATGTTCGCGGCGAGCCGTCTGTTCGCGGGCCCGCTCCCCGTGCCCGACGACGCACCCGACCTCACGAGGCTGCTCGCCCTGGCCGGACGTCAGGCCTGAGCGTCGCCGGCCGCCTCGGTGCTGGTGGCTTCCTCGGTGCTGGTGGCTGCCTCGGTCTGGCGGCGGGCGATGCGGATCATGTCCTCGCGGGGCACGACCTTGATGCGCTCGCGCCCGT
>NZ_JACSQE010000016.1:38094-115871 GCF_014836745.1 Oerskovia gallyi | reverse complement strand
GTGCACCGCCCTGCGACCCGGAACCCCAGCCCGTCCCGGCGGCCAGCCCCACGAGGCCCAGCATGATCGCGGCCGTCGTCACGAGCGCGATGAGCCCGTTGAGGAGGAAGTACGTTCGGGGGCGAGCGAGGCGAATCGGCAGCAGCGACGTGAGCCACTCGGTGACCAGCCCCACGAGCAGCCCGATGCCACCGCTGGCCAGCACCGTGAGCGCCCACATCCCCGGGTCCCCCGCGCCGGCGTTCGCGACGAGCATCACGACGCCGATCCCGAGGCCGAGGAAGAACGAGTTCACGACGTTCCGGAAGTTCATGCGTCCCTCCTCACATCTTCAGCGCGCTGCGCAGGCGCTTCGCGTAGGTCTTGGACACTTCCAGCTCGGTGCCGCTGGTCAGCCGGAGCACGTAGCGCGAGTTGAACCAGGGCACGATCTCGGTCACGTGCAGGAGGTTCGCGAGCTGTGACTTGTTCACGCGGAGGAACCCCAGCCCGGCCCAGGCCGACTCGTAGTGCGCCAGCGTCTCGCGCACCCGGTAGCGGCCGGTGGCGGTGCACGCGACGATGCCCTCGGCAGCGGCCTCGAAGTAGCGGACCTCGCGCGGGGCGATGACCGTGAACGACGTCCCGTTCTGGCCCGTGAGCATGCGTGGCGGGCCCGTGGCCGCGTCTCGCAGCCCTGGCGCGAGCGTCCGCACGACCTCGACGTGGTCGAGCGGGTCGAAGATCACGGCGGGTCTGCCCGTGGGGACGTCGAAGCCGCGCTCGACGAGGGCCCATCCGTCGCCGTCCGCGGGGATCCCGACCGCGGCGAGCTCCCGACGGAGCCTCTCACCCACCGCCGGTGAGCAGACCAGCTGCACCATGGATCGTCCTCGCCCCGTCGTGGACCCACTAGTCCTGCAGCCGGTCGACCAGCAACCGGACCTGCACGAGCTCCTCGATCGCCTTCTGGCGGTAGTCGAGCGAGCCGAAGTTCGCGATGTAGTACGTGTCGCCGCTCGGATCGTACAGCGCGTACGTCCCGGTGGCGCCGACCGCGCCGTGCACGTCGGACATCGCGAACAGGAGCGGTGAGAGCTCCGAGAAGCGGAGCTGCATCACGCCCATGCCGTAGCCGATGCCCTTGTCGAGGTCGTGCTCGAAGGTCGTCAGGCCTGCGAGCGTCTCCTCCGAGACGAGGTCGTTGCCCGTCAGAGCCCGCAGGAAGAGCAGCAGGTCGTCCATCGTGGTCACCACTCCCCCGCCCGCCCAGTCGACCGAGAGCGCGTTCCGCCGACTGATGTCGACGCCGTCGGCCGTCAGGGACAGGATGTCGGTACCCTCACCGAACTCGGACAGGAGATAGCTGTCGGCCATGCCGAGCGGGGTGAACAGGCGGTCGTCGAGGACCTGCGCGTAGGGCGCTCCCTCGATGCGCTCGAGCGCGAGGCCCAGCAGCACATAGCCGGTGTCGGAGTACGCGAACGTCTCACCCGGAGCGCCGACCGGTTCTTGGTGGTCGCGCGAGAACGCGATGAGCTCCTGGGGCGTGAAGAGGTGGTCGGGGTCGGCCGCGACCTGCTCCAGGACCGGCGTGCCCGAGGTCACCGGCCCTTCGAAGTAGTCGGCGGCGCCCGACGTGTGCGACAGGAGCTGCCCCACCGTCACCTCGGACGCGTGATCGGTGCCGTCGACCACGAACAGTCCGTCGAGCGTCTCGGCGTCCAGCCAGGGCGCGACCGGGTCGTCGAACGTGAGCGTGCCCTCGTCGACGAGCTGCCCGTAGACGGTCGCGAGCATCGTCTTGCCCACGCTCGCCGAGTGGTACGGGCTGTCGGTCCGCGCAGGGACGAGACTGCCTGACCGCTCGGTGCCGACCGCGTACTGCAGGAGGCGGTCCTGCGGCCCCGAGTACACCGTGAGCAGCGCACTGGAGAGCGTCGGTTCCTCCTCGACCGCGGTGCGCAGCCGCTCCTCGACGGCCTGGTCGACCTGTGCCCGCGACAGCGGACGGTTCGCGTAGGCCAGCGCCCCTGCTCCGGCCAGGAGCAGCGCCGTGACGCCCCCGGTGATCCCCCAGGCGATCTTCCCGTGCCGTCTCATGACTTCTCCTCGTGCGCTCGTCGAGCGTTCCCGGTGGAGCGCTCGGTGACACGGCGAACGTACGGAGGGGGCAGGGCGCCGGGGAACGGGCTCGGGCCGAGAGGTCGTCGAGGCGGGCTGAGTGGTCGTCGGGGAGAGGTCACCGTCCGGGCTACCGACGCTGGCGGGAACCGTGCCGACCGTTACTTCGATGGTTGACAGTTAGGTCTCAAACCATTAGCGTTCTAACCATGAGCGAACAGGGCATCGGACTCACCAGCAGCCTCGAGCTCGTCCGTTGGATCGGATGGGCTCAGCGCAAGGTCGGCGAGGAGTGGATCCGCGAGCGCGATCTCAGCCACGAGCAGGCCTTCGTGCTCGGGTACCTGGTGCAGAACCCCGGTGCGATCCAGCGCGACATCGCAACGGTCAGCCGGACCAGCGCGGCGAGCGTCTCAAGCCTCCTGCAGGGGCTCGAGCGCCGCGGTCTCATCGAGCGCCGCACGCAGAGCGGTGACGAACGCCGCAAGCGTGTCTTCGCGACACCGGCGGGGACCGAGCTCATCGCCGGCTTCGACGTCGCGATGGCCGAGGCCGACGAGACGATCCTCGCCCCGTTGACCCCCGAGGAACGGGCCACCCTGCTCGCCCTGCTCACGAAGATCACCGCAGAGCTGCCGCAACCCACCCGCTCGTAGCCGGAGGGGCGCTGCGCCCCTCACCGACCACCCCGTCCAACCCGCCGCGTCGGCGTCCGCCGCCGCGCGCTCGAACCTGCCCGAAAGGAGCCGTCATGACCTCCCGCACCCTCGAACCCACGGTGCCGACGGACGACGTCGGCACCAACCACTGGTACCTCGCGTCCGCGCCCGTCGTCCGCGCCCTGGTACACCTGTGCGTGCCCATGGCGGCCGCGATGATCGTCGGCGCCGTCTACAACGTCGTCAACGCCGGATTCATCGGCTCGTTGCACGACAGCGCACTGCTCGCGGCGGTCACGCTCGGCACGCCGCTGCTCGGGCTCGTCATGGCGATCGGCGGCGTGTTCGGCGTCGGCGGCGGCGCGCTCGTCTCCCGGATGCTCGGCGCGGTGGACCGCGACCCGGGACGGACCGACGAGATCAAGCACGTCTCGTCGTTCGCCGTCTGGGGATCGGTGATCGCCGGGGCCGTCGTCGGCGGCCTCGGCCTGCTCCTGCTGCACCCCCTCGTGTCCCTTCTCGGCGCGGACGCCGCCGCCGCGCCCGCGACGAAGGCCTACGTGGGCGTCATGCTCGCCTTCGTGCCGGTGCTGACCGCGGCGTTCTGCCTCGAACAGCTCGTGCGCGCCGAGGGTGCCGCCCGCCAGGTGATGATCGGCCTCATCGGCTCCACGATCGCCAACGTCGTGCTCGACGTCCTGCTCATCCTCGTGCTGCACCAGGGCGTCGCCGGCGCAGCGGTCGCGATGGGCCTGTCGAACCTCGGCCTCGTCGCCTACTTCGCCCTCTGGCTGCACCGCAACAGCGAGCACATGAGCCTCGCTCCGCGGTGGTTCACGCTCTCGCCCGCCGTGCTCAAGCCCGTCTTCGGCGTCGGTGTGAGCGAGCTGCTCCAGGCGTCCTTCCTGATCGTGACGTCCCTGGTGCTCAACAACCTCGCCGTCGCCTACGGCGACAGCGCGCTCGGGGCCATGGGCGTCGCAGTCCGCATCGCACAGGTGCCCGAGTTCCTCGTCATGGGCGTCACGCTCGGCGTCCTCCCGCTGCTCGCCTACGCGTACGGCAAGGGCGACCGGAACCGCCTCCACTCGGCCGTGCGAGTCTCCGCGCTCGCGGTGGGCGGCATCTCGCTGGTCTCGGCGGCGACCGTGCTCGCCTTCCGTGAGCCCCTGTTCTCCGCGTTCTCGGCCGACCGCTCGATGCTCACGATCGGCGTCACGATCCTCACGGCGCAGCTCGTCGCGATGGTCATGAACGGGTTCACAGGGCTCCTCACCTCGCTCTTCCAGGCCACGGGGCGCGCGACCCCGGCGATCGTGATCTCGTTGGCGCAGGGCGTCCTCTTCATCCCGATCGTCATCCTCGGGAACCTCTGGTTCGGGCTCTCGGGCATCGTCTGGTCGCTGACGGTCTCCGAGTCGGCCGTGCTCCTCGTCGCCGTCGTGATGTGGCTCGTGTCCCGCCCGGCGATCGATCGCGGGCTCGCCACCGGCAGCGCAGAGCGCGCCGAGCAGTCGCTCGCACCCGCTGCGGCCTGACCGGGTCTCCGCCTGGGCGTGAACCGTCGGCCGCGGGAGAGACCCGTCGTGGACATCCCGCGACGCAGAAGGCCCCCGGCCAGCGTTTCCGCTGATCGGGGGCCTTCTCCTTCGGTGGGCGATACTGGGTTCGAACCAGTGACCTCTTCGGTGTGAACGAAGCGCGCTACCACTGCGCCAATCGCCCGCTGCGACTGAACCTTCCGGTCCGGCCGTGCGTCCTGGAAGATATTAGCCGTATTTCGACCCAGATCGCGAACTGGCCTCCGGAGCGGCCTCCCGGCCCGTCGCGACGGGACTCCCCCAGCGTAGCGCTGCGGGGTCCGCAGCGGCTGGATTCCGGGCCTCACCAGCCCGTCGACCCTCCCGTCACGGGTCCATGCGCTCCCGCCGACGCCGGTCGAACAGCTCGCGCGCCGCGAGCGACAGCTCCCCGGCGCGCACGGGGGCGCCGTCGAGCGCGACCACGGGCTGGATGTTGCGCACGCTCCCCGCGAGGGCGAGGCCCACGCCGGAGGAGGCTCCGTCGTCGGGCCCTGGAGCCACGACCCGGTCGAGGACCGAGAAGGGGAGCGCGGCCTCGCGGACGGGCAGCCCGTCCTCCGCGGCCCACTCGAGGAGGAGCTCGCGCGTGATGCCCGCGAGGCAGCCCGACGACAGCGGGGGCGTCACGAGCTCGCCGCCGACCTCGACGAGGACGTTCGCACCCGTGCCCTCGCACAGCTCGCCCACGGTGTTGGCGAGGATCGCCTCGTCTCCCCCGCGCGCGACCGCGTCGGCGAGCGCGACCACGTTCTCGGCGTACGAGGTCGTCTTGAGCCCGGCCACGGCCGAGCGCTCGTTGCGCACCCAGGGCGAGCGCACGGCCCGCGAGGTCGGGCCGGGCGACGCGGGACCCGCGGCGATCACGATGGTCTCCTCGCCGTCCTCACGCCCCGACCCCATGGGCCCGAACCCGCCCGTGACCGTGATGCGCAGGCGCCCCGCGCTCTCCCCTGCGGCGGCCAGGACCTGCGCGACGCCGTCGCGGATGCGCGCCTCGTCCGGCGCGGGCAGGCCCATGCCGGCCGCGGACCGGCCCAGTCGCCGCAGGTGGCGGGTCAGCGCGAACGCCTGACCGCCGTACACGGCGCACGTCTCGAAGATCCCGTCCCCCACGGTCACCCCGTGGTCGAGCGCGCTCAGCGCCCGCTCCCGCGGCTCGACGAAGGACCCATCCACCCACACGACGATCGACATGACCTCAGTCTGCCGCAGGCTCGCCCGTCGCCGCAGACCTGCCCGACGCGAGCGCGACGAGCCGCGCGGCCTTGAGCTCGGTCTCCTCCCACTCCTCGACGGGGTCGCTGCCCCACGTGATGCCTGCCCCGGTCCCGAACCTCAGCTCGTCGTCGGCCCACCAGAACGTCCGGATGCCGACGGCGAGCTCGGCCTCGCCCGTGGCGCCGTCGATCCAGCCGACCGCCCCGCAATACGGGCCGCGGGGTCCGCGTTCGAGCTCGCGGATGATCCGCAGCGCCGACGACTTGGGCGCCCCCGACACCGACGCGGGCGGGAACGTCGCATCGAGCACCTGCCCCCACAGGCCGCCCGGAGCGTCCTCGTCCACGGTCACGCGCCCCTGTACGCGCGAGACCAGGTGCACGAGGCCCGGGTGCGCCTCGACGGCCAGGAGGTCGGTGACCTCGACCGAGCCCGGTGCGCTCACGCGCTGCAGGTCGTTGCGCACCAGGTCGGTGATCATGACGTTCTCGGTGCGGTCCTTCTCGCGCAGGCCGTCGACCGTGGGCGCGGTGCCCTTGATGGGCCCCGACGACAGCACGCCGTCCTCGAGCCGCAGGAACAGCTCGGGCGAGGCCGTCACGACCCACACGGGGTCGACGCCGCTCGCCGCGGGAACCTGGATCGCGCCCGCGTACGGGGCGGGGTTGCCGGCCGCGAGGATGCGGGCGAGCGCCCGGGCGTCGGGCTCGCGGTCCCCTGCGGGCAGGGGCGCGGCCAGGACGCGGCAGATGTTCGCCTGGTAGACGTCCCCCTCGTGCACGGCGTGGCGGACGGCCGCCACGGCGGCCTGGTATTCCTCGCGGGACAGCGAGCTGCGCCAGGCGTCGGGCGCAGGCCCGCACCAGGCGCCCTCCCCGCCCGACGGCGTCGCGTCCGCGGGCAGGTCGGCCTCGGTCCTCCCGTAGTGAGCGAAGCGCCACGCGCGGGCCCGACCACCGTGCGCGGGGTCCTCGAAGTCGGCGACGACGAACCAGAGCCCCTCCGCCAGGCGTGCGGAGTCGACAGCGAGGTCGATGCACTCGACGACGCCTGCGCCGTGACGGCCGGCGAACGATGCGAAGCCGGCCCCGGTGACGGCAGGTGCGTCGACGGCGAGGCCGGTCGGCCGGGCTGTGCTCGGAGTACGGGCCGCACGGGCCGTCTCGTGGTCCCCGTGCAGGTCAGAGGGCCGGGGTGCGGGCCGTTCGTCCGCCTCGCGCGGGGCCTCGAAGCGTGACCCGCGACTCATTCGCCCCACCTGCCCCGCACCGACGGATCGTCAGGAAGCCGCGGAACTTCGCGGGTCCTGGGGTTCTGGCATCGCTGAGCTGGCACGTGACAACGCTACCGATCCTCGGAGGGGCGGCCCGTCCGGTTGGACGCCCGGCGCTTCGGTCCACTAAAGTCTGTGACGCGCCGAAAAACGCCGGAGAGATCCGGTCGAGGTCGGTCGCGCGGACGTGGCTCAGTGGTAGAGCATCACCTTGCCAAGGTGAGGGTCGCGGGTTCGAATCCCGTCGTCCGCTCGGATAGGTCCTCGGACCTGTCGGGTTCGACCTGGTGGAGTGGCCGAGAGGCGAGGCAGCGGCCTGCAAAGCCGTGCACGTGGGTTCGAATCCCATCTCCACCTCTCAGCACAGCAGTACCCCTTGCGCTGTTCTCTCGCAGACCGGCCCTGGGCGATTGGCGCAGCGGTAGCGCGCTTCCCTGACACGGAAGAGGTCACTGGTTCGATCCCAGTATCGCCCACCACACGAAGGCCGTCCCCCCACCGGGACGGCCTTTTCTCATGCCCGGACCATGGCGTTCCCCGTCGACGTGAGATGGGTGCTTCCGTCCGAGACAGGCGTCCGCGACACAACCCCGGAGGCCCGTCTCGGACGCAACCACTCATCTCGCGAACCTGCTGGCCTCCCGCGGCAGGTTCGCGCCGGGCGAGCTCGACCGTGCCCCCCGGACGCCCCTTCGCCCCTCGACGGGCCCGCGGCGGGCCCGCGGCGGGCGAAACTACGCCCTCCACCCCTCTCACCTGGGGCTATTTGGACTCTTGCCCCATCTGTCGGCTAGAGTCTGTGACGCGCCGAAAAACGCCGGAGAGATCCGGTCGAGGTCGGTCGCGCGGACGTGGCTCAGTGGTAGAGCATCACCTTGCCAAGGTGAGGGTCGCGGGTTCGAATCCCGTCGTCCGCTCGGATAGGTCCTCGGACCTGTCGGGTTCGACCTGGTGGAGTGGCCGAGAGGCGAGGCAGCGGCCTGCAAAGCCGTGCACGTGGGTTCGAATCCCATCTCCACCTCTCAGCACAGCAGTACCCCTTGCGCTGTTCTCTCGCAGACCGGCCCTGGGCGATTGGCGCAGCGGTAGCGCGCTTCCCTGACACGGAAGAGGTCACTGGTTCGATCCCAGTATCGCCCACCACACGAAGGCCGTCCCCCCACCGGGACGGCCTTTTCTCATGCCTGTGCCGTCACGGGTGTCGGCCCACCACGGACGCCCACCGTCGCTCGTCGCACCCGCCGAGGCTCTGGCCCGCCAGCATCCGAGCCCCGGCCCCTCCCCCGCGCGCAGCACGGCCACCCGTGGGACGGTGTGACGCGGAGCACACCTGTCGACGACGCCAGGGCACGACTCCAGCACCGAAGCACCGAAGCGCCGAGCGCGGGCCACCCACCGGGAAGGGCACGCTGGGCGATCCACGGCCGCACGTGGGGGCACTGCCTGAGGAAGGACCTTCCTCAGGTCCGGTCGGCAGGGCGTCGCCCGGACGAGTCGAGCTACCGAGGAGCAGAACGTGACACCTGACCAGAGCACGCCCGTCCCGCCGGGATGGGTCGGCGGGTTCGTCGAGTCGGACCCCGCCTTCGCCTACCCCGATCCCGACCTCACGTCGTTGCCGCTGCTCGAGAACATGGCGAACATCGACCTGCTCGATCGACAGCAGGCGGTCCTGTGGCCCGAGTTCAGCTGGGAGACCGTCCTGGGGACGCCCGACTCCCGCGCGTTCCAGATGTTCGCCCCGGACATCTCGCGGGTCGGGTACACGAGCACGGGACGGGTGTACTCGGTCATCTGCCCGCAGCAGGGGACGTGCTCGCCGTCGTTCGGGACGCTCAACATCGAGGTCTCCGTGACGGGGCAGCGTGGGTGGGTCGACGAGCCGAGCAGGACGGTCGCGGCCGACCTGACGGTCGAGGGCAAGATCTGGTTCAGCCCGAGCGCCGTGCAGAGCCCCCTCGTCCAGCTCCTGTGGGACTTCTTCTCGACGACCGGTCGACCGTTCCCCGCCGACAAGGAGCACGCCATCCGCGTGCCCATCCACCGCCACGGCGAGCCGTCCGAGCCGGTCCTTCCCGGGCGCTCGGGCCAGACGGACTGGTTCCCGATCCCACCCTTCGCCCAGCACCACGACACGGCCTGGGCCGTCGCGAACCTGGCGGCGGAGATCGCGCCCGTCGCCCTCACGGGTGACGATCTCGTCGACGACTTCAACGAGCTCGTGATGTACGTGTTCAACCTGTCCTCGGGGAACCTGCTCGCGCCGGGCAACCTGCTGACGTGGAACGTCTGGTTCACCGAGCCCGCGCTCGTGGACCGCGTCGAGTGGCGTGAGCACGCCGAGAAGTGGCGGACGTCGATCGATGCCTGCCACGGCCCGGAGGGCAGCCAGCCGCGCTACTTCGACGGCCGGCCGTTCAAGCCCGACCTCGCAGCGGTCGCCTCCGAGCAGACGGCGATCGCCGCGTTCATCGAGAAGCACGTGCCGGCGACGTGATCCCGTCCCCCTGGGGCCGTCTTCCCACGGGGCGGCCTCAGGGGGTGAGGGCCCCGGTGCGTCGTGCAGCCCGACGGCGGCGCGCTCCAGCCTCTTGAAGGTGCGGCGGGCGGGTCGTAGCGTCGGGAGCATGTGTCGAAACATCACCGCCCTGCGCGGGCTCGAGCCTCGGGCGACCGACGAGGAGATCCAGGCTGCGGCCCTCCAGTTCGTCCGCAAGGTCGCCGGTGTCCAGACGGTCAGCACCTCGACCCGGGGTCCGATCGACGTCGCCGTCGCCGAGATCGCTGCGACCGTCACGAGGCTCCTCGCGGACCTGCCCGAACGTCGCCAGCCGCCGAGCACGGTGCCGCCGCTGCGTCGGGCCGAGGTGCGCGCGCGGATCGCCGCCCGCGAGGCCGCCGAGGCCGAGCACGAACGCGCGCACGCCCTGGGGCTGGCCCACGAGCACTGATTCCGTCCGCGCGCCCGGCAGCGTCTAGGCTCGTCGGGTGGACTCCCGCGTCAACGAACCCGTCACCGCCGAGCCGGTCAGCGCCTCGATGCGCCGCGCCAAGGCCGAGGCGCGCACGTCGCACGTCACCATCGGCCAGGTCGGCCGCACGGCCGAGGGTCGTGTCACGATCGACTGCTCGTGCGGGATGCAGCTCACGAACGGCCCGGACTGGTCGCTCGACGAGCACATCCGGCTCCACCGCGCGGAGGCGCGCTACGTCGCGCTGAGCAAGGTCGCCCCCGCGGGCATGCCGCGTCTCGTCGCGGTCGACCGGGACCGGCTGCCCACGCTCGACTGACGGCCGCTCCCCCGCGTCGCGCGCGTGTCTCGCCGGCAATGCCTCGCAGGCCGGCGGACCCAGGAGACCAGCCTCGACGGGTCAGAGCTCGTCGGGGTCGTCCCAGGACCGTCCGCTCGACATGCCGTCGCTCGGCTGCCGTTCCGCCTCGGAGAGCGAGTGCGGGGCCTTCGAGGCGTCCCCGCCCTCGCGGACGTCGGCGTCCGCCTCGTCCTCGAGCCGGAAGCGGGTGCGGGGAGAGATGCGTGCGGACGAGACGTCGCTCTCGTTCAGGTCGACCGCGTCGGACGTGCGGTGCTCGCTCGTGCTGCTCATACCTCCGGTCTAGCAGGTCCGGCGGCCCGTTGCACGATCCCGCGCCGATGTCGGGCCGGCCTCGGGCCGTCAGGGCAGAGGCGGTGAGCCGCCCGCCGGCCGGGCTCCCGTAGATCGTCCGCGCTTGGCACACTATTATGGACGGTGAGGTTCCCGCGCCCGTCCGGTCCCCCAGGAGACCCGGCGCCCGTCCCACCAGGCCTCACGCAGCCCGACGACGGCGAGCGACGTCGTCGGGCACGGGCGCCGAGGCGCGCTTCCCCGCGTCGCGGGCGATACTCGGGCCATGACGGAGCCCGCACGGTCGCGCTCGTTCCCCGGCCTCTTCCCCACGCTGCGCGGCTACCACCTTGCCTGGCTGCGCACCGACGTCCTGGCCGGCCTGACCGCCGGGGCCGTGGTCGTGCCCCAGGCCATGGCTTACGCGACGATCGCGGACCTCCCCGTCCAGTACGGCCTCTACACGTGCATGCTGCCGATGGTCGTCTACGCCGCGCTCGGCGGGTCCCGCGCCCTGAGCATGTCGACCACCTCGACCATCGCGACCCTCGTGGCGACGTCGCTCGTCGGACTCTCGACGGTCAGCGGGGGCGGCGACTCCGAGGTGCGGATCCGCGCCCTGGCCACCCTGACCGTGCTGGTCGGGGCGATCCTGCTCGCCGCGCGCCTGCTGCGGCTCGGGTCCCTCGTCGAGAACATCAGCCATGCGACGCTCACCGGCATCAAGGCGAGCGTCGGCCTGACCGTCGCCGTGGGGCAGGTCCCCAAGCTGCTCGGCGCCGACGAGACGCTCCACGGGCACGGCTTCCTGCCCGAGGTCCGCGCGGCGGCCCACGCGCTCTCGGACGTCAACGGCACGACCGTGCTCCTCTCGCTCGTCTCGCTCGCCGCGCTCGTGGGCATCGGCCGGGCCTGGCCCCGCCTGCCCGCTCCCCTCCTGGTGGTGGTCGGCGGGATCCTCGCCTCGGCGTTCGGCGGCATCACCGAACGCGGCGTGTCCCTCGTCTCGCCCATCCCCGCCGGGCTGCCCGCGGTCGTCGTGCCCCGCCTCGGCGACGTTCCCCACCTGCTGCCCGCCGCCGCCGCCATCGCGATCATGGCGTTCCTCGAGTCGGTGGCCGTCGCGCGCGAGGTCCGCAGCCGCAAGGAGGCACGGGTCGACCCCGACCAGGAGCTCCTCGCGGTCGGGGCCGCGAGCCTCGTGGGCGGGTTCACGGCGGTCATCCCCGCAGCCGGCGGGTTCAGCCAGTCGGCCGTCGCCCAACGCGCCGGGGCGCGCAGCCAGCTCGTGAGCGTCGTGACCGCGCTGCTCGCGGTCCTCGTGGCGCTGTTCCTCGCTCCCGTCCTGGACCACATGCCGGAGGCGACCCTCGGCGCCGTCGTGCTCGTGGCCACGCTCGGCCTCGTCGACGTCCGCGAGTTCCGCGCCCTGACCCGGTTCGACGTCTCCGAGCTGTGGATCGCCGTCGCGACCACGCTCGTCGGACTCGTCTCGGGCCTGCTGGCCGGCGTGGCCGCCGGGGTGCTCCTGACCCTGTTCATCGTGCTGCGCGACCTCGACCGCCCCCAAGTCGAGGTGCTGACGCGCGGTCCGGGCGGCTGGCACGTGACGAGCGAGGCCGACCCCCCGGTGCGGGCCGAGCGCGCGGCACCGACCGGCAGCCCGACGACCGGCGACCCCCTCGTGCTGCGCCTGCGGTCGATGCTCTACACGGCCAACGTCCGCCCGACCCTCGAGCGCGTCCTCGCGCTCGTCCAGGCCGCGAGCGCCCGGACCGTCGTCCTCGACGCGAGCGCGATGGACTGGGTGTCCTCGACCGTCGTCGACGAGCTCGAGGGGCTCGACGACGAGCTCGCCGCGCACGACTGCCGCCTGGTCCTCGCGGAGGTCGACCCGGCGCTCGTCGGGCGGCTGCGCAGCTCCGGCTGGTTCCGGGAGACCGAGGCGCAGGGGCGTGTGGTGCGCACGGTCGAGGACGCGGTCGCGCCGCCGGCGGCCCCGGGCGCTCCGCCCGTTCCCCCCGGTCCGTCCGCCGGGGCGTGAGCCGCCGCACACCCGCGGGAGCGTGCCGTGGGCGACAACACGCCCGCGGGATGAAAAGGTCGACCTATGCAGACCTGGCCAGGGCGACCGTATCCGTTGGGCGCGACCTTCGACGGGACGGGCACCAACTTCGCGCTCTTCTCCGAGGTCGCCGAGAGAATCGAGCTGTGCCTGATCGGCGACGAGACCGACGCGGAGGGGCGCCCGCTGGAGACGCGCGTCGTCCTGGAGGACGTCGACGCGCACGTCTGGCACGTCTACCTGCCCGGGCTCGGCCCGGGCACCCGCTACGGCTACCGCGTCCACGGCCCGTACGACCCGGCGTCGGGCCTGCGGTGCAACCCGTCGAAGCTCCTCGTCGACCCGTACGCCAAGGCCATCGACGGGCAGGTCGACGGCGACGAGTCGCTGTTCTCGTACCGCTTCGGCGAGGTACCCGACGGCGCCGCGGCCTCGGGCGATCCGCTCTCCCCGGACGCGGCGACGGACGAGCCGGACGACGACCAGGACACTGCCGCGCCCCCCACCCCGTCGGCGGCCTCGGACCCTGGGGTCCCGACCAACACCGAGGACTCGCTGGGTCACACCATGCTCTCGGTCGTGGTGAACCCGTTCTTCGACTGGGGCCACGACCGTCCGCCCCAGCACGACTACCACGACTCGGTCATCTACGAGGCGCACGTGCGGGGCATGACGATGCGCCACCCCGACGTGCCCGACGAGCTCCGCGGCACGTACGCGGGCATGGCGCACCCGGCCGTGATCGAGCACCTCACGGCGCTCGGGGTCACGGCGGTCGAGCTCATGCCCGTGCACCAGTTCGTGAACGACCCGGGGCTCGTCGCCAAGGGTCTGTCGAACTACTGGGGCTACAACACCATCGGGTTCTTCGCGCCCCACAACGGCTACACGGCCTACGGCACGCGCGGCCAGCAGGTCATGGAGTTCAAGGCCATGGTCAAGGCGCTCCACGAGGCCGACATCGAGGTCATCCTCGACGTGGTCTACAACCACACGGCCGAGGGCAACCACCTGGGGCCCACGCTGTCCTTCCGCGGGATCGACAACGCGGCCTACTACCGGCTGGTCGACGGCGACGAGGCCCACTACTTCGACACGACCGGCACGGGCAACTCGCTGCTCATGCGCTCGCCCCACGTGCTCCAGCTCATCATGGACTCGCTGCGCTACTGGGTCACCGAGATGCACGTCGACGGGTTCCGGTTCGACCTCGCGGCGACCCTGGCCAGGCAGTTCCACGAGGTGGACCGGCTCTCGGCGTTCTTCGACATCGTCCAGCAGGACCCGGTCGTGTCCCAGGTCAAGCTCATCGCCGAGCCCTGGGACCTGGGTGACGGCGGCTACCAGGTGGGCGGCTTCCCTCCCCTGTGGACCGAGTGGAACGGGCGGTACCGCGACACCGTGCGCGACTTCTGGCGCGGCGAGCCCGCGATGCTGCCGGAGTTCGCGAGCCGCCTCACGGGCTCCTCCGACCTGTACGAGCACACGGGCCGCAAGCCCATCGCGTCGATCAACTTCGTCACGGCCCACGACGGCTTCACGCTGACCGACCTGGTCTCCTACGACGAGAAGCACAACGAGGCCAACGGCGAGGGCGGGGCCGACGGAGAGAACCACAACCGGTCGTGGAACTGCGGCGTCGAGGGCCCCACCGACGACCCCGAGGTCCGCGCGCTGCGGGCGCGCCAGCGGCGGAACTTCCTCGCGACGCTGCTCCTGTCCCAAGGGGTCCCCATGCTCTCGCACGGGGACGAGATCGGGCGCACGCAGCACGGCAACAACAACGGCTACTGCCAGGACAACGAGATCACCTGGATGGACTGGGGCGGCCCGGACGGGCTCGACGACGAGCGCGGCGACCTCCTGGCCTTCGCCCGTCGCATGGTCGGGATCCGGCGGGCGCACCCCCTGCTCCACCGCCGCCGCTTCTTCCAGGGCCCGGCCGGCACGCCCGACGGCGAGATCCCGGACATCGACTGGTTCGACATCTCGGGCAGCCGCATGGACACGACCGACTGGAACCAGGGGTACGCACGGTCCGTCATGGTCTTCCTGGGCGGGGACGACCTGCCCGAGCGCGACCGGCGCGGCGAGCCCATCGTCGACGACTCGTTCCTGCTGCTGCTCAACGCCTCGGACTCCCCGCTCGACTTCACGCTGCCCGATGCGGCGTACGGCGCGTCGTGGCGCACGCTCGTGCGCACCGAGTCCCCGGGCGAGCCCGAGCCGTCCGTGCACGCCGCCCGCGACCGGATCACGGTCGCGTCGTTCGCGACGGTCCTGCTGGTCCGGGAGGCCCGCGAGGTGCATGCCGCATGACGTCGCGCTACCGCAACATCACCAAGCCGCCCGACCCACCGCCGACGCTCACGGTCCCGGGGCCACGCCCCGTCGTGTGGGCCCCGCAGGCGCGCACGCTCGAGGTGGTCCTCCCGCTCGCGGGCGGGGTCACCCCCGACGACCAGGACCCCACGGGCACCCGGAGCGAACGGCGCCCCCTGCGCCTGGTCGGGATGGACCTCCCGGGCTGGTGGAGCGCCGACGACGACCTGGCCCCCGGCACCGACTACGCCTTCTCGGTCGACGGCGGACGCCCCCTGCCGGACCCCCGCAGCCCCCGTCAGCCGCACGGCCTGCTGGGCTGGAGCCGCTCGTTCGACCCGACCTTCGCCTGGACCGACGACAGGTGGGCCGGGCCGTCGGCCCAGGGCGCGGTCCTCGAGATCGACGTCGGGACGTTCACGCCCGAGGGCACGCTGGACGCCGCCGCCGACCGGTTCGACGAGCTCGTCGACCTGGGCGTCGCGGTGGTCGAGCTGCACACGATCGGTTCGGTGGCGGGGGTCGTGTGCCCGCACCTGTACACGGTGTGCGAGGAGTTCGGGGGACCTCGGGCGCTCCAGCGCTTCGTCGACGCCGCCCACGCCCGCGGGCTCGGCGTCTCCCTCGGCGTGGCCTACCACCGTGCCGCGCCGGGAGCGGTCTTCCTCCAGTCGTTCGCGCCCTACCTGTCGCCCCAGCGGACGCGGCTGCGGCCGACGCTGACCAGATACCTCACGGGCCCGCCGGTCCCCGACGAGCCCGTGCCGCCGCCGGCCGACCTGCCGAGCGGGCGCAGGATCAACCTCGACCGCGCGGGCAGCCGCGAGGTCCACGACTGGATCACGTCGAGCGCCCGGCGGTGGTTCGACGACTTCCACGTCGACGTGCTGCGCATCGCCCGGGTCCAGGACCTCGCGGACGCCTCTCCCGTGCACGTCCTCGTCGAGGTCGCACGCACGGCCGACGCGGCGACGACGGCCCACCAGCGACCGGTCCGGCTCGTGGGCGAGTGCGACACGAGGGACCCGCGCCTGCTCGTCCCCGCCGAGCAGGGCGGCCGTGGTCTGAGCCAGGTGTGGGTCCACGAGGTCGAGGACGCGTTCCACGAGCTGCTCGTGCGCGCCCGCGAGACCGACCCGACGTGGTTCGGCTCCCTCAGCAGGCTCCTGACCGTCCCGGACGCCGAACGCATCATGGTCGGGCTCGCCCCTCCGGCCTGCACGGCCGCAGGGCACGAGGGTGACCACGGCACCACCGGCACCGGCGCCGCCAGCGCCGACGACGACGCCCGCGCCCTCGCCGCGGCGCTCGTCCTCGCCTCGGCGTTCGTCCCACGCCTGGTGCTCCCCGTCTCGGCCCGCCTGCACGCGTGGTGGAGAACGCTGCTGGCTCTGCGCCGTGCGGTCCCCGACGACACGCCCCGCCTGGTGCACCGCGGCCCGAGCGGGGTCGTCCTGGTCCAGCGGGGCAAGCTGGTGACGGCGGTCAACATCGGGTCGCAGCCGCGCACCACGCTCCTGCCCGCCTCGCGCCGCGCGTGGCACCTGACCGCGCAGTGGCCTCCTCCCGACGAGGGGGCGCGAGCCGTCCGTCCGGCCGGCGCGTTCCCCGGCCCGGCCTCTCCCCCGGTCGCAGCGAGCGGGTCCTCGGTGCACCTCGGCGCCCGTTCGGCTGTCGTCCTCACGTCACGCTGACTAGTCTCGCCGGATGGGAAAGCACTCGTCCGACCCCGCCGCACCGCCCCACCCGTCCGGCGCGGTGCTCGACCCCGCCTCGCGCCGCGCACGCGGCAGGGCGGGCGCCAGGCGCTCGCTCGACTGGGAGGTACCGCCCGTCGAGGCGCTGCGTGCTCCCCGGGGACTCGACCTCGCGACGTTCGACCGCGCGGCCACCCCCGGGTGGTCGCAGGGACGCAAGGACGCCGAACGGCTCCTCGACGCGCACGCCGACGAGCTCTCCGAGCTGCAGGAGAGGCTGTTCGCCGAGGGACGCAGCGGCGGGAACCGTTCGGTCCTGCTCGTGCTGCAGGGTATGGACACCGCAGGCAAGGGCGGGATCGTGCGGCACGTGATCGGGCTGGTGGACCCGCAGGGCGTCCAGCACACGTCCTTCGGGGTGCCCACCGCCGAGGAGCGCCGGCACGACTTCCTGTGGCGCATCCGGCGCGCGCTGCCGGACCCCGGCTACCTCGGCGTCTTCGACCGCTCGCACTACGAGGACGTGCTCGTGGCCCGCGTCGACGACCTCGTACCGCCCGAGGTCTGGGAGGCACGCTACGACCAGATCAACGCGTTCGAGGCCGACCTCGTCGAGTCCGGCACGACGATCGTGAAGGTCGCGCTGTTCGTGTCCCTCGACGAGCAGAAGGCTCGTCTGCGCGAACGGCTCGAGCGCCCCGAGAAGCACTGGAAGTACAACCCGGGGGACATCGACGCGCGGCTGAAGTGGCCCGCGTACCAGGAGGCTTACCAGGCAGCGATCGAGCGCACGAACACCGAGGTCGCCCCCTGGTACGTCGTCCCCGCGGACGCCAAGTGGTTCGCGCGGGTCGCGGTCTCCGAGCTCGTGCTCGACTCCCTGCGCCGCCTCGACCTGGGATGGCCGCCCGCCGACTTCGACGTCGCGACCGAGCTCAGGCGGTTGGAGTCCGCGTGAGCGCGCGGCCGTCCTCGGCGAGCGAGCCCAGGCGGGACAGCGCCCGGAAGTACTTCTTGCGGTAGCCCCCGCGCAGCATCTCCTCGGTGAACAGCGAGGAGACCGCGGCACGGTTCGTCCCGGCTTCAGCTCCAAGAGCGCCGTCGGCCCCGACCGCGTCGTCCGCGAGCAGCACCGGGACGTCCCGGTCGTACAGGCGGTCGACCAGGACGACGAGCCGCAGCGCGGCCGACTGCTCCGTGACGGGGTGCACGCCCGTGAGCGCGACGAGCGTGACGTCGTCGAGCATCGCGCCGTACCTGCTCGGGTGGACCCCGCGCAGGTGGTCGAGGACCTCGTCGAGAGAGTCGAGCGTCGCGCCCGGGTGCGATGCCGCGACGCGCGCCACGAGGTGCGCGGGCAGCGGCTGCGTCTCGGTCACGACCGCGCGGTGGCGGTAGTCCTCGCCGTCGACGCGCATGACCTCGAAGCGCGCGGCCATGGCCTGGATCTCGCGCAGGAAGTCCTCGGCCGCGAAGCGCCCCTCGCCGAGCGACCCGGGCAGCGTGTTGGACGTCGCGGCGAGCGCGACGCCGCGGTCCGCGAGCTCGCGGAGCAGGCGCGACATGAGGACGGTGTCGCCCGGGTCGTCGAGCTCGAACTCGTCGATGCAGACCAGGCGCTTGGTCGCCAGCGCGTCGACCGTGGCCTGGAACCCCAGCGCGCCCACGAGGTTCGTGTACTCGACGAACGTCCCGTAGGCCGCGTCGGGGCCCACCGCGTGCGCCAGGGAGGTCAGCAGGTGCGTCTTGCCGACGCCGAACCCGCCGTCCATGTAGATCGCGGGGGCCGCCTTGCGCTTGGCGAACAGGCCGCGGCGCACCTTGCCCGAGGCGTTCGGCGCGAGCTGCGCACCGACCTCCTCGAGACGCGCGACGGTCGAGCCCTGGCTCGGGTAGGCCGGGTTCGCCCGGTACGTCGAGAAGCGGGCGTCCGCGAAGTGGCGGGGCGGCACGAGGTCCGCGAGCAGGCGCGTGGGCGGCACGACGGGCCGGATGTCGGCCAGGGCCCGCACGCGCGGCGGGGTCGACGGGTCGGACGGGTTCCCGGCGAGATCGGGAGGCGCAGCAGTCACGAGGATCCAGCCTACGCGCACTAGCCTGGCGGGATGAGTGCTGTGTCGGACGTCACCACGCCCCCTCCGCCGCCACCCGCGAGCACGGGCCCGCGCGCGCCGTCCCTGCCCGCCCTGGACGTCCTGCTCGGCCCGGCGAGCTCGGGCCACCTCGCGGGGACGCGGCTGGAGCCTGCGCCCGACGAGGAGGCGCTGGCCGCGTTCTACGCGGCGCCCCCCGGGCCGCACGTGCGCGCGAACATGGTCGCGAGCGTCGACGGCGGGGCCTGGGGGCCCGACCACCGCTCGGGCACCATCAACGACGCGGCAGACTGGCGCGTCTTCCGCGTGCTGCGGGCCCTGGCGGACGTCGTGCTCGTCGGGGCGGGCACGGCCCGCGCCGAGGGCTACACCGCGCTCGACGTGCCGCGCGGCCTCGAGCACCTGCGGGCGGGCCGGGGGCCGCTCGAGCTCGCCGTCGTCACGCGCAGCGGGCACCTGCCCCCCTCGCTCTCCGGGGGCGACCGGCCGCCGCTGGTGATCACGGGCGAGCACGGGGCGAGCGTCGCGGGGGCGAGCGTGCCGGCGGACCGGATCCTCGTCGTCGGGCCCGACGACGGCGCTCCCCCGGGTGCGCCGCGCACCCCGCGGGACCTCCCCTCGCCCACTCCCGGACCCGACCTGCGTGCCGGGCTCGCCGCCCTGGCTGCGCGAGGCCTCGACAAGGTGCTGTGCGAGGGCGGACCTCACCTGCTCGCCGACCTCCTGGCCCGCGACCTGCTCGACGAGCTGTGCGTCACGACGACCCCCGTGCTCGTGGGGCCCGGGCCGGGGCGCATCGTCGGCGGGCTCCCGCCGGTGCCCGCCGGAACCCGCACCCAGCGCGAGACGGGGACCCCCGACGGCCCCGCCGCGAGCGCCCCGCTCGTGCACCCGCGCCTGGCGCACCTGCTCCACGCCGACGGCACGCTGGTCGCCCGGTGGGCGCTGCGGTGACGACAATCGCTAGTCTGGTCCCGTGACCGACACCATCCTCGTCCTGACCGAAGACACCCTCGCCGCCGTGGACGTGGAGCACATCCTGTCCCTCCACCCCGACGAGACCCTCGCCTACCGGGTCCTCGTGCCCGCCGACACCGAGCGCAACGTCGTCTCCGCGATCATCGACCACCTCAGCGTGGGAGAGCTCAAGGAGGCCTGGGACGAGGTGCTCGGCAAGGAGCCCTCGCGCGCCCAGGCCAGCGCCACCGCCCAGGAGCGGCTCGACGCGAGCGTCGCCGAGCTGCGCGCCGCGGGCCGTGAGGCCGACGGCGCCGTGACCGAGGACGACCCGCTGCCCGCGCTGCGCGCCGCCGTCGCCGCGGGCGACGTCCGCGAGATCGCGATCGTCACCTACCCGCACGCGATCGAGGACACGTTCCACCAGGACTGGGCCTCGCGGGCCCGCGAGGAGCTGCACGTACCCGTGCTGCACCTGTACTCGGGCACGAGCGAGCTGGGCTGACGCCACCGCGGCACCACCGCGCGAGCGCCGCGCGACCTGCGTCGGGCTCCTCCCCGGAGCACGCGGCGCGTGCGGCACGTACGACGAGGGCCGTCACCACCTGGTGGTGACGGCCCTCGTGCCGTTCCCGCGTCCGATCGTGGACGGCGCGGCGCGCGGTCGTGTCCTGTCGGACCTCTCAGCGCCTCCCGCCCCTCGGCGCGGTGACCTCAGTACCCCGTGGTGGTCGGCTCGGGGTAGTGCTTCTTGTACTTGCGGTAGAAGTTCTGGGTCATCGCCTCGACGACCAGTCGCCTCTTGATGCCCCCGTCCCGCGCGTACTTGAGGGGGTTGACGGCGTCGCCCCGGTCCTTGACGGCCTGCAGACGCCGGCGGAGGGCGGGGTCCAGGATGTACTTGAGCAGGAGCCTGAACGGGACGACCGAGTACAGGACCTCCTTGGTGGCCCGCACCGGCTCGATCGAGTTCCCCAGGACCCGGTCCTCGACCAGGACCCGCGCGACGTTCGCCCCGGCCGCGGTCACGTAGTAGTTGTTGCGGCCGATGCGCGGGTTCATCTCGAAGTACACGTGCTGCCCCGTGCGGGGGTCCAGCTTGTAGTCGAAGTTCGCGAACCCCGTGTACCCGACGCTGTCGAGGAACCGGCTCGCGGCCTCCATGGCGTCCTCGTAGGGCTCGGTGAGGATCGCCGCGGGGATGCCCAGCGTGCCGGGCGTGTGCTCCTCGAGCAGGACGCGCCCGGTCGCGAGGAGCGTGATCGCACCGTGGGAGTCACGGTAGGCGGTCAGCGAACGCATCTGGGTCTCGTCGCCGGGGATGAACTCCTGGACGAGGAACGTCCCGGCATACCCGGCCGTCACGAGGTGTCCGAGCAGCTCGTCGAGCTCGGCCCGCGAGTCCACGTGGTGGATCTTGCGCTTGCCCGGGAACGACACGTAGTGGTAGTCCGCGCTCGAGGAGGGCTTGGCGACCACGGGGAACGCCAGGTCGACGGGCAGCGACGGGATCGCCGCGAGCCCACCGTCCGCGACGAGCTTGGGTACGGAGACCGCAACCGTCCGCGGCGTCGGGATGCCCAGGCGGTCGCAGACCTCCGCGAAGCCCTCCTTGCTCGAGACCTGCTCGAGCACGTCGAGCGTGCAGTAGGACATGACGTACTTGTCCTCGAGCCGCGCCCTGTTCTCGACGAGCGAGCGCACGAACCAGTCGGCGTTCGTGAGCAGCACGAGGGTCTTGCCCGGGTGCTGGGCCGCGACGCGCTCGAGCGCCGCGACGAGCACCTCGGGGTCGTCGATGCCGGGGGTCACGACGTTGGTGACGAACGACGAGTCGGCCATGGCCCGCGTCGCGACGCTCGAGATCACGACGGCGTCGGTCCCGTACTGCTCGTGGAACGCGCGCACCATCGCGTAGACCCCGATGTCCCCGCCGACACCGACGGGCAGGAGGTCGGGAAGGGCGGTGCCCGTCATGCGTCGGTCTCGCTGCGGTCGCCCGACCACTCGGTGTGGAAGACGCCGGGCTTGTCGACGCGCTGGTAGGTGTGCGCGCCGAAGAAGTCGCGCTGCGCCTGGATCAGCGCGGCGGGCAGACGCTCCGCACGGACACCGTCGTAGTAGGCGAGCGACGACGAGAACGCGGGCGTGGGGACACCGTTGAGCGCGGCCTGCGCCACGATCCGGCGCCAGGACGAGACGCCCTCGCCGACGGTCCGCGTGAAGTACGGGTCGGCGAGCAGCAGCGGGAGGTTCTCGTCGCGCTCGTACGCCTCGGTGATGCGGTTGAGGAAGCGGGCCCGGATGATGCACCCGCCACGCCAGATGCGGGCCATGGCCCCGCGGTCGATGTTCCAGCCGAACTCCTGGGACGCCGCGGCGATCTGGTCGAAGCCCTGCGAGTACGCGACGACCTTCGAGGAGTACAGCGCGCGGCGCACGTCCTCGACGAACGCGTCGCGGTCCGTGATCTCCCACTCGCCGGCGTCGGCGGGCAGCACGCCCACGGCCGCGGTGCGCTGCGGCACCGAACCCGACAGCGCGCGGGCGAACGTCGCCTCGGCGATGCCCGTGATCGGGACGCCCAGGTCGAGGGCGTTCTGGACCGTCCAGCGGCCCGTGCCCTTCTGCTCCGCGCGGTCGAGGATGACGTCGACGAAGGCCTTGCCGGTCTCGGCGTCGACGTGCTGGAGCACGTCGGCCGTGATCTCGATGAGGAACGACTCGAGGTCGCCCTTGTTCCACTCGGCGAAGATCTCGCCGATCTCCTGCGCGGAGGCCCCGAGGCCCTGCTTCAGGAGGTCGTACGCCTCGGCGATGAGCTGCATGTCGGCGTACTCGATGCCGTTGTGCACCATCTTGACGAAGTGACCCGCGCCGTCCGGGCCGACGTACGTGCAGCAGGGCACGCCGTCGACCTTCGCCGAGATGTCCTCGAGGATCGGGCCGAGGGTCTCGTAGGACTCGGGGGCGCCGCCGGGCATGATGCTGGGGCCGTTGAGCGCGCCCTCCTCGCCGCCCGAGACGCCGGTGCCCACGTAGTGCAGGCCCTTCTCCTTGAGCTCGGCCTCACGGCGGCGCGTGTCGGGGAAGTGCGCGTTGCCGGCGTCGATGATGATGTCGCCCTGCTCGAGGAGCGGGACGAGCTCGGCGATCACCGCGTCGGTGGCGGCGCCGGCCTTGACCATGACGACGACCTTGCGGGGGCGCTCGAGCGACGCGACGAAGTCCGCCATCGACTCGGAGGGGATGAAATCGCCGTCGCTCCCGTGGTCCGCGATGAGCGACTGCGTCTTGGCGAAGGAGCGGTTGTGCACCGCGGTCGTGTAGCCGTGACGGGCGAAGTTGCGGGCCAGGTTGCGGCCCATGACCGCGAGTCCGGTGACGCCGATCTGTGCGCGGGCTGACATCTGCTGTGCTCCTCGGGGTAGGTGCGGGCACCGGCGAGCAGGAGTCCCGGTCGCCGGCGAGACGTGCCGGCGACGAGCGCCGGCGGACACTCAGGACAGCCTAGTCCGGCGATCACGATTCGATCTCCTCCGCGCGCCTTACCTCCAGGATGTGGACATCTGCTCGTACTGTGCCGCTGTGATCAAGTCCGGAGAAACCCCCGCACCGCCGGACTTCCTGCGCGCCCTGGAGTCCATCGGCCGCCGCCGGGTGCGCCCCGAGGTCAGGCTCCACGAGGTCACGGCGCCGAGCCGCATCGCCCCGTTCGCCCTGGCGCTCACGGGCGAGGTCGACGGCACCGACGCCGCGGGCGAGGCTCTCGCGAGCGGACGGTTCATCGTGCTGCACGACCCCGCGGGCCAGGAGTCGTGGCACGGGACGTTCCGGGTCGTGACGCTCGTGCGCGCGACCCTCGACCCCGAGCAGGCCACGGACCCGCTCCTCGGCGAGGTCGCCTGGACGTGGCTCGAGGAGGCGCTCGACCGATCGGGTGTCGACGCGCTCGCCGAGGGCGGCACCGTGACCCGGGTCCTGTCGGAGAGCTTCGGCGCTCTCGCAGGCCAGGCGAACGGCGTCGACCTCGAGATCCGGGCCTCCTGGACACCCACCTCGACCGACCTCGGACCACACCTCGACGCCTGGTCCACGCTGCTGTGCACGGCCGCCGGTCTGCCGCCTCTCCCGGACGGCGTGACGTCGTTGCGCTCGCGACGCAATACCGTGGGTCCATGAGCTCGGCCCACACCCCCTCGTTCTCGCACGCGCCCGACGGCCGCGACGGTACCCCTGCGGCTGCGGCCCCAGGCGCCCAGCCGGACGCGCCCGCGACGTCCGACGCGTCTTCTGCACCCGCTGCGCCCGTCGCGCCTTCGGTGATCCCGCTCACCGAGCCCGCTGACGGCGTCGGTCCCGTGATCGACACCCCCGAGGCCTTCGCCGAGGTCGTCGCGGCGTTCGCCGCCGCGTCGGGCCCCGTCGCGGCCGACGCCGAGCGCGCCTCGGGCTACCGGTACGGCCAGCGCACGTATCTCGTCCAGGTGCGCCGCGAGGGCGCCGGCACCGCGCTCATCGACCCCATCGGCGTCCCCGACCTCTCGCCGCTGCGCGAGGCCGTGGGCGACGCCGAGTGGATCCTGCACGCCGCCTCGCAGGACCTGCCCGGTTTCGCCGAGCAGAACCTGCACCCGGCCCGCATCTTCGACACCGAGCTCGCGGCCCGCCTGCTGGGCATGGAGCGCGTGGGGCTGGCCGCGGTCATCGCGGAGGTCCTCGGTCTCGGCCTCGCCAAGGAGCACTCGGCCGCGGACTGGTCGACGCGCCCGCTGCCCGAGGACTGGTTGCGCTACGCCGCGCTCGACGTCGAGGTGCTCATCCCGTTGCGCAGGATCCTGGGCGAGCGGCTCGAGGAGCAGGGCAAGGCCGAGTGGGCCGCACAGGAGTTCGAGGCCGTACGCACGGCTCCCCCGCCCCCGCCCCGCGAGGAGCCGTGGCGACGCACGTCGGGCGTGCACGCGCTGCGCAACCCGCGCAGCCTCGCGGTCGTGCGCAGCCTGTGGGAGGCGCGCGACGAGAACGCCCGTCGTCGGGACATCGCCCCGGGCCGGGTGCTGCCCGACCGTGCGATCGTCGCGGCGGCCCAGGCCATGCCGCGCTCGGTGCCGGAGCTCGTCAGGCTGCCCGCGTTCTCGGGCCGCAACACGGCCCGCCGCGCGGCGTCGTGGCAGCAGGCGATCGACAAGGCCCTGGCCCTGCCGCAGGACGCCCTGCCGAGCTCGCGCGGGCCGCGCAGCGACGCCCCGCCGCCTCCGCGCGCCTGGGCCGAGCGCGACCCCGAGGCCGCCCGCCGCCTGGACGCGGCGCGTGCGGTGGTGCAGCGCCTCTCGGACCAGCACGACGTCCCGATCGAGAACCTCCTGCAGCCCGACGCGCTGCGTCGCGTGTGCTGGACGCCGCCCACGCCGCTCGACGCCGAGCACGTCGCGCAGTTCCTGCGTGGCCGCGGCGCCCGCGAGTGGCAGGTCGGCCTCGTGGCCGAGCCCCTCGCGGCGGCCCTCGCGGATCCCGCGTCGGTCCCGCCTGCGGACCCGACGGACGGTGGCGCCCCCGAGTGACGCCCGGGCGACCGCGCGACGCGACGCCGTCGTCCGGCCCTTCCCCCCGCCGGTAAGGTCAGGGGCATGTTGTCCGAGTCCTCCTCCCTGACCGTCACGACGATCACCGACCGCGCCGCCTGGGACGAGCAGGTGCTCGCGATGGGCGGCCACCCGCTCCAGCTCTGGGGGTGGGGCGAGGTCAAGGGGGCCGGGGCCTGGACGCCTCGCCGCCTGCAGGTCGTAGGGCCCGACGGGACCGTGCTGGGCCTCGCCCAGGTGCTGGTCCGCTCGCTGCCCGCGCAGTTCAAGGCGCTGAGCTACGTCCCGCGCGGACCGGTCGTCATGCCCGACGGCGTCGGGTATCCCGCGACGCGCTCGGCCGTGACCGAGGCCGTGGTGCAGTGGTGCCGCAAGAACGTGGGCGGCGTGGGCATCACGCTCGAACCCGACTGGGACGCCGGGACCTCGCTCGAGCTCGACGGCGCGGTCCCCGCGGTCAACCCCGTGCTCTACCCGACGACGCTGATCCTCGACCTGCGCAGGACGCCTGACGAGCTCATGGCCGACATGGCGAAGAAGACCCGCCAGTACATCCGCAAGTCGGAGCGCGAGGACCTGGAGTTCCGCGCCGTGACGACGCGCGGCGAGCTCGGGGCCTGCCTGCGCCTGTACCGCCAGACGGCCGAACGCGCGGGCTTCGGTCTGCACGAGGACTCCTACTACGAGCGAGTGTTCGACGAGCTGGGAGAGCACTCCCCCGTCTTCGCGGCCTTCGCGCGCTCGTCGGAGGGCGGCCCGCACGACCGGCCGGTCTCGTTCGTGTGGTTCGCGGCCTCGGCCCGGACGTCGTTCGAGCTGTACGGAGGGATGGACGAGGAGGGGCAGCGGCTGCGCGCCAACTACGGGCTCAAGTGGCACGCGATCAACGCGATGCGTGAGCGCGGCGTGGTGCGCTACGACGTCAACGGGCTCCTCAACGACGGGATCTCGACGTTCAAGCGCGGCTTCGCGAGCCACGAGGACGAGCTGGTCGGGAGCATCGACGTGCCGTTCTCCATGTGGTACACCGCCTGGAACAGGGGCCTGCCGACCGCCAAGAAGGTCGTGCGCAGGCTGCGCGGCGGGAGCTGAGGACAGCACCCGGGGCGCCCGCACGCCCGGACCGCGCGAGACTGCGTATCGCCGCGCGCCCGCCCAGGCCGTGCCGACGGACCCGTTCGAACCTCAGTGGTTGAGCGGGTCCGTTGCTCTTCATCGATACTCGGTCTCACCGTTTCGTGCATTTTCCTGGTACCGCGGGTAGCCTGTACCAACGCTGAGCGGTGACGCTCAGGGACACCGCCGTCCAGATCAGGAGAAGCCATGACTGTGGCCAGCAAGGGTTCGGGCTCGCGCCGGACCGTCCGCGACGTCGTCTTCGTCGAGGGGGTGCGCACGCCGTTCGGCAAGGCCCGTCCCGACGGCATCTACGCGAACACCCGTGCCGACGACCTCGCCGTGAAGGCCGTGCGCGAGCTGCTGCGCCGACGCCCCGAGCTCCCCGTCGAGCGGATCGACGAGGTCGCGCTCGCCGCGACGACCCAGACGGGCGACCAGGGCCTGACCCTCGGACGCAGCGTCGCCGTGCTGGCCGGCCTGCCGAAGTCCGTCCCGGGCTTCGCGATCGACCGCATGTGCGCGGGTGCCATGACCGCGGTCACCACGACCGCGTCGGCCATCGCGATCGGCGCGCAGGACGTGACGCTCGCGGGCGGCCTCGAGCACATGGGCCACCACCCCATGGGCGAGGGCGCGGACCCCAACCCGCGCTTCGTCGCCGAGAAGCTCGTCGACTCGACGGCCCTGGTCATGGGATCGACGGCCGAGAACCTGCACGACCGCTTCCCGCACCTGACCAAGGAGCGCGCGGACGCGTACGGCGTCGCGAGCCAGGCCAAGTACGCCAAGGCCCTCGCCAACGGCGACGTCACCCCGGACCTCGTCCCGGTCGCGCTGCGCGACCCGCAGCAGGGCTGGGGCCTGGCCACGGCCGACGAGCTTCCCCGCCCGGGCACGACCGTCGAGGACATCGCGAACCTCAAGACGCCCTTCCGCCCCGGCGGCAAGGTCACCGCGGGCAACGCGTCCCCGCTGACGGACGGCGCCGCGGTCGCGCTCCTCGCGGCGGGCGACGTCGCGGCCGAGCTCGGGCTGCCGGCCCGCATGCGCCTCGTGTCGTTCGCGTACGTGGGCGTCGACCCCGAGGTCATGGGCATCGGGCCCATCCCCTCGACCGAGAAGGCACTGGCCCAGGCCGGGCTGAGCATCGAGGACATCGGCCTGTTCGAGATCAACGAGGCCTTCGCCGTGCAGGTCCTGTCGTTCCTCGATCACTTCGGCCTGCCCGACGACGACGCGCGCGTCAACCAGTACGGCGGCGCGATCGCGGTGGGTCACCCCCTCGCGGCGTCGGGCGTACGCCTCATGACGCAGCTGGCGCGCCAGTTCGAGCAGCACCCCGAGGTCCGCTACGGCCTGACCACGATGTGCGTGGGCCTGGGGATGGGCGGCACCGTGATCTGGGAGAACCCGCACCACGCCGACTACTCGGGCCACACGACCGACGAGACGAACGGGGAGAACTGACCCATGAGCACCCAGACGACAGCGCCTCGTGCCGAGCGCGTGACCCACTCCCTCGTCCGTGACGTCGAGCTGCCGGGCGGGGCGGGCACGCTCGCGCTCCTCACCCTCGACAACGGCCTCGACCACACCAAGCCCACGACGCTCGGGCCGGGCGGCATCGCCGAGCTCACGGCCGCCCTGACCGCGCTCCAGGCGCGCGCGGCGCGCGGCGAGATCGCGGCCGTCGCCGTCACGGGCAAGCCCTACTTCCTCGCGGCGGGCGCCGACCTCACGCAGGTCGCCACGGTGCGTACCCGCGACGAGGCGCTCGAGCTGGGCCGCGGCGGCCACGCCGCCTACCGCCTGCTGGGCGAGATGGGCGTCCCGACGTTCGCGTACATCAACGGCCTGGCCCTGGGCGGTGGCCTCGAGGTCGCGCTCAACTGCGACTACCGCACGGTCGCGACCGACGCCCCCGCGCTCGCGCTCCCCGAGGTCGGCCTCGGCCTGGTGCCGGGCTGGGGCGGCGCATACATCGTGCCGCGCCTCGTGGGCATCGAGAAGGCCATGGACGTCGTCCTCACGCGCCCGAGCGCCAACAAGCCGTTCAAGGCCAAGGAGGCCTTCGAGATCGGACTGGCCGACGCACTGTTCGAGGCACCGGACTTCCTCGAGTCCTCGATCCGCTGGACCGCCGACGTCGTGCGCGGCACCACGGTCGTCGAGCGCCGCGAGCTCGACCCCGCCCCGGTGTGGGACGCGGTCGTGGCAGGTGCGCGCAAGCAGCTCGACGCCGTCGTGCACGGGTCCCGGCCCGCGCCGTACCGGGCCCTGGACCTCCTGGCCGCGGCACGCACCGCGACCAAGGACGAGGCCTTCGCGGCCGAGGACGAGGCCCTGGCGGACCTCATCATGTCCGACGAGATGCGCGCGAGCGTCTACGCGTTCCAGCTCGTCTCGCACGGCAAGCGCCCCGCGGGCGCCCCGGACCCGAAGCTAGCCCGCCCGGTCACCTCGGTCGGGATCGTGGGCGCGGGCCTCATGGCGGCCCAGCTCGCGCTGCTGTTCGCACAGCGCCTGGGCGTGCCCGTGACGATGCGCGACCTCGACGCCGAGCGCGTGCAGCACGGGCTCGACTACGTCCGCACCACGGTCGAGAAGCTCGTCACGACGGGCCGCATGACCAAGGACACGGGGGCCAAGGTCCTGTCCTCGGTCCACGGGACCACCGACATCACCGAGTTCTCGCGCTGCGACTTCGTGATCGAGGCCGTGACCGAGGTCCTGGGCCTCAAGAAGAAGGTCTTCGCCGAGCTCGAGGGCATCATCGCCCCCGACACGATCCTCGCGACCAACACCTCGGCCCTGTCCGTGACCGAGATGGCCGCAGACCTGGCACACCCCGAGCGGGTCGTGGGGCTGCACTTCTTCAACCCCGTCGCGCAGATGCCGCTCGTCGAGGTCGTCCGGGCCGAGAAGACCTCGGACGAGGCCCTCGCCACGGCCTTCGCGGTCTCCAAGGCCCTGCGCAAGACCGCGGTGGGCGTCGCCGACCGCCCGGGCTTCGTGGTCAACCGCCTGCTCGTTCTGCTCCTGGGCAAGATCGTGGAGGCCGTCGAGAACGGTACCTCGGTCGAGGTCGCCGACCGCGCGCTGCGCCCGCTCGGCCTGCCCATGGGTCCGTTCGCGCTGTTCGACCTCGTGGGCCCCGCCGTGGGCCTGCACGTCCTGACGTCGCTGCGCGAGGACCTGGGCGACCGCTTCCCGTCCTCCCCCGGGCTCGAGAAGCTCGTGGCCGAGGGCACCAAGGTCGTCCTGCCCGCCCCGGCGCGCGGCATCCCTGCGAGCGTCGACCCGGCGATCCAGGCCTACTTCGGCACGGGTGAGGCCGGCGGTCCGGGCGCGCTCGACGAGGCGGGCGTGCTCGACGCGGTCCTGACCGCTCTCACGACGGAGATCGGCCACATGCTCGACGAGGGCGTCGTCCAGGGCCCCGAGCAGATCGACCTCTGCATGATCCTGGGTGCGGGCTGGCCGTTCCACGACGGCGGCATCACGCCGTACCTCGACCGCACGGGGTACTCGGAGAAGGTCCTGGGCCGCCGTCTCCTGCCCGACGGCGTCGCGAACGTCCCGGCGCAGGTCGCCTGACGCGTCGCTCGCCTCCGTCTGCCGAACCCGAGGGGGTCGGGCAACTCCGAGTTGCCCGACCCCCTCGGGTTCGGCGTCTGCCAGCCGGGTCGCAGGGAGCGGTGGTGACGCGACGCGGTGATAGCGTCGCGGGGCGCTCGATCCGTGGCACCTCTGCCGCCGGTCGTCGCCAGGAAGCCCTGCTCCCCCGCCGACGTCCCCCAGGAGTTCCCGCCCGATGACCGCGCTCGACGTTCCCCGCCCGACGCCCGACCAGGCGCAGGGCGTCGTCGCCCGGGCCGACGAGGTCGCGGCGCTGCTCTCGGGGCTCGCCGGGGCGCCGGCCCGGTTCCGCGAGCACGTGCGCACCGCGTTCGGCTCCAGCCAGGAGGACAAGGTCCTGGGCGAGCTCTCGGCGATCGGGGTCGAGCGGCTGCGCGAGGTCAGCGGTGAGCGGCTGCGCGTCGGTCGCCTGGTCGACGGGGGCATCACGACCGTCGGAGCCGTGCTGCGCGCGGGACCCGCCGGGCTCGAACGGCTGCCCGGGATCGGCCCGCAGACCGCGACGCACTGTCTCGCGGCCGCGGCGCAGATCGCCCACGCCGTCCAGGAGACACTGCGGTTCCGGATCGACGACGCCCCCGGCGACCCGTACACGACCGGCCTCGTCCAGGCCCTCGCGGGGCTCGACGCAGCACGCACGGCCGCCACGGTCCACCGACAGGTGATCGTCACGTTCCTCGAGGGGCACACCGAGCACCGGGTCGCGGCCCAGGAGGCGACCCGCGCGGTCCGGACCTTCTTCTCGCTGCCCGCGCGGCGCCGTCGGGCAGCGGACGCCGTGCGCGATCTCGCGCGGCTGGTCGCCGACGCCGAGCGGTCCGGGGCCGTCGCGGCCGCCGAGCGCGTCGCCGCCCTCGACGCCGCGCCCGTCGACGCCTTCGAGGCGTGGACCGACTTCCGGGCGCGCTCGGCGACGTATTACGCGCTGCTCGACGACGTCGTGGACATCGGGCGCGACCTCGGGGCCACCGAGGGCCACCTGCCGCCCGACCTCCTCGCCCGGGTGAACGACCAGCCGCTCGACCAGTCGCTCCTGACCGCCTCGCTGCGCGGGTACCAGGCGTTCGGGGCGCGCTACGCCCTCGCCCAGCGACGCACGATCCTGGGCGACGAGATGGGCCTGGGCAAGACCGTCCAGGCCATCGCCGCGATGGCGCACCTCGCCGCGGGCGGCGCGACGCACTTCCTCGTGGTGTGCCCCGCGAGCGTCATGACGAGCTGGGTGCGCGAGGTCGCGCGGCACAGCACGCTGCGCTCGCTCGACGTCCACGGCCCCGAGCGCGCCGAGGAGGCCGCGCAGTGGGCGCGCGAAGGGGGTGTGGCCGTGACGACGTTCGAGCAGGTCGGGCTCCTGCCTCTCGACCTGCCCACACCCGTGATGCTCGTGGTCGACGAGGCGCACTACGTCAAGAACCCCGAGGCCAAGAGGTCGCAGGCCGTCGCCGCCTGGGCCAGGCGCACCGGGCACGTGCTGTTCCTGACCGGCACCGTCATGGAGAACCGCGTCGAGGAGTTCCGACGCCTCGTCGCCTACCTCCAGCCCGACGTCGCCGAGCAGGTCAGCGCCGCGCACGGCGCCGCGGGAGCCGAGAGGTTCCGGCTCGCCGTGGCCCCCGTGTACCTCCGGCGCAACCAGGAGGACGTGCTCGAGGAGCTGCCCGAGCTCGTCCAGGTCGAGGAGTGGGAGTCGTTCGGCCCGGCCGACGGCGCCGCCTACCGTGCCGCGGTGCGCGAGGGCAGCTTCATGGCCATGCGCCGGGCCGCGTACGCTGTCGATCACCCCGAGGACTCCGCCAAGGTGCGACGGCTCGTCGAGCTCGTCGAGGAGGCCACGGGGAACGGCCGCAAGGTCGTGGTGTTCACGTACTTCCGCGACGTCGTCGACCTCGTGGTGCGCGCGCTGGGCGACCTCGCCGCCGGACCGCTCACGGGGTCCGTGGGGGCGAGCGCCCGCCAGACCATCCTCGACGACTTCACGGCCTCGCCCGTGCCCCGAGCGCTCGTGAGCCAGATCGACGTGGGCGGGGTCGGCGTCAACCTCCAGGCCGCGTCCGTCGTCATCCTGTGCGAGCCGCAGGTCAAGCCCACGACCGAGGCCCAGGCCGTCGCACGCGCCCAC
Source organism: Oerskovia gallyi (assembly GCF_014836745.1). Taxonomy (NCBI): domain Bacteria; kingdom Bacillati; phylum Actinomycetota; class Actinomycetes; order Micrococcales; family Cellulomonadaceae; genus Oerskovia; species Oerskovia gallyi. The sequence goes on along the minus strand of NZ_JACSQE010000016.1, from coordinate 83,836 downwards.
CGCATGGGCCAGGTGCGCACCGTGCAGGTCCACCGGCTGCTCGTCGCCGACACGGTCGACGAGCGCATGGTCGAGATGCTCGGGGCCAAGGCCCGGCTGTTCGACGCCTACGCGCGACGCAGCGTCCTGGCCGACGCGCTGCCGGGCGCGGTCGACGTGTCGGAGGCACGGCTCGCGCAGACGATCGTCGCGGCCGAGCAGGCGCGGTGGCTGGGCGGGGAGCCGGTCGTCGCAGGCATGACGGACGCACCGACGGCGACCGACGACGCGTGAGACGGACGCACCCGGGTCAGGTCCCCGCGACGTCGTCGGTCTTGAGGTCGTCGACGAACGCCTGGAACTCGTCCAGCTCGTCAGGGCAGTAGATCTCGATGATGAGGAGCTGGCCCTGGACCACGCGGCTGTCGGCGATGACGGGCCGGGCGCCAGGGCCCGAGGCGCCGTTCGCGAGCTGCGCGAGCAGCGTCGCCCGACTGAGCGCCTCGTTCGGGTTGGCGCACGTCGCGCCGCCGTCGTCGCCGAGGACGCGCACGACCTGGTCCTTGTCCGGGGTGCGCACCCCCGCGTCCTCGAGCGCCGCGATCAGCTCGTCAGCCTTCTCCGACGCACGTGCCGACTCTCTGACGGTGGTGAACGCGAGGATCCCCCACACGACCATCGCGACGAGGACCACGCACGCGCCGATGTAGATCCACCGGCGCTCGTGCCGCGGCTGGTTCTCCTCCGGCGTGCTCATGAGGCCACCTCCGTCGACTCGGCCTGCTTCCAGGTCGGCTTGCGGAACCGGTAGAACAGGAACGGCACGAACAGGCCCAGCCCCAGGGCTCCGCCGCCCACGATGAGGAAGTAGACCAGCGGGCTACCGGACGAGAACTGGGAGGGCGGGACGAACCCGACCAACAGCGCCGCCAGAGAGGCCGCGAAGCCGACCCCGCACATGCTCACGAGCATCGGGGCCCGGAAGCCGCGCGGGTGGTCGGGCTGGCGGCGGCGCAGGTTGATCGCGGCCACGAACATCAGCAGGTACATGATCAGGTACACCTGCGTCGTGATGACGGAGAAGATCCAGTAGGCGCTCGAGACGTCGGGGATCAGCGCGTAGGCGAGGCCGATCACCGTGGTCACGATGCCCTGGACGACCAGGATGTTCTGCTGGACACCGTTCTTGTTGAGCCGCTGCAGGAACGGTGGGAGGTACCCCTCCTGGCGGGAGATGAGCAGCAGGCCCTTGGACGGACCGGCGAGCCACGTGAGCATGCCACCGAGAGAGGCCGTGACGAGCATGATGCCCACGATGGGCGTCAGCCACTGCCACCCGAAGTTGGCGAACACCGCGTCGAAGGCCTGCATCACGCCGGCCGTGAGCGAGAGCTCCTCGGCGGGCACGATCCAGCTGATGGCCAGCGCGGGAAGGATGAAGATCGCCAGCACCATCCCCATCGCGAGGAACATCGACTTCGGGAACTGCTTGGCGGGGTTCTTCAGCGACGACACGTGGACCGCGTTCATCTCCATGCCGGAGTAGGACAGGAAGTTGTTGACGATGAGGACGAGGCTCGAGAGCCCGGCCCAGGCCGGCAGGAGGTTGTCGGCCGTCATGGGTGCCGCGGACTCGTTCCCCTGACCCAGGAAGACGACGCCGAGGGTCACGAGCACGACACCGGGGATCAGGGTCCCGATGATGAGCCCGCCGCTCGCGAGGCCGGCGACGCCCTTGGTGCCGCGCGAGGAGACCCAGACCCCGGACCAGTAGACGACGATGATCACGGCCGCCGTCCACACCCCGCTGCTGGCGAGCGCGGGATTGATGACGTACGCGAGCGTGCTCGCGACGAACCCGAGCAGGCTCGGGTAGTAGAAGATCGTCATGGCGAACTGGCACCACACCGCGAGGAAGCCCATGGGCTTCGAGATGCCCTCGGAGACCCACTTGTAGATGCCGCCGGTCCACCCGGAGGCGAGCTCTGCGGACACCAGCGAGGTCGGCAGCAGGAAGACGACCGCGGGCAGCAGGTAGAGGAACACGCAGGCCAGGCCGTAGACGGCCATCGTGGGCGCCGCGCGCAGGCTCGCGACCGAGCTGGTGGTCATCATGGCGAGCGCGACCCAGGAGATCCACTGGGTGCTCGTCGCGCGGGTGCGGGCGGCCGGGACTGCCGCCGCGCCGTCGACGGGGACGTCGGCGGGGACGTCGGCGGCGCTCATCGCGCGTCCTGCGGGAGTGCTTGCGTGGTCATCACTGCCTCCGTCGACGTCGTCGGTCAGGCCTTGGTTCGAGTGTGCCGCCCGAGGAACCGGGCGCACGTCATCCAGATCGAGTGAACCGCACCGCCCCGCGAGGGAGCGCTCAGCCCCGGTCTGAGCCGGTTTGTCCCGCGGTCGCCGAGGTGGGCAACGTGAAGGAGACCGAGGCGGCCGCCGCGGCGGCGTCGTCGAGCGTCCCCTTCGCCGCGCGGTGGCGACCGATCACGACCGCCATGAGCACGCCGAGGAAGCTGAAGATCGCCATCATCCACGCGGCTGCCGCCAGTCCGGAGGCCAGGGCGTCGCCCTGCGCAGCCCCGGCAGCGGTCCGGGTGGCGATCACGTTGCCGTAGATGGTGGCTGCCAGCGCCGTCGCGACCGCAGCGCCGACGTACCGGGCCATGTTGGAGATCCCTGAGGCCCCACCGACCTGGTTCTCCGGCACCGCGGCTGTGGCGGCCGCCGACGCAGGACCGTTCGACAGGCCCATGCCGACCGCGATCGCGACCAACGGCAGCAGGAACGCGGTGTACAGCCACGACTCGTTCACGAGGCCGACGACCACGAAGCCGACCGTGGTCAGGGCGAACCCGAGACCGATCGTCTGCCGCCCGCCGATCTTCGCCGCGAGCCGCGGCACGAGCGGGGCGATCACCACGAGCCCCACGGTGGCCGGGAGCGTCGCGAGCCCCGCCTGGAGCGGGCTGAAGCCCAAGGTGGCGGGGTCCTGGAAGTACAGGCTCAGGAGGTACATCAGCCCGTTGATCGTGCCCGCGCCGATGAGGATCGCGACGGTGGAACCCACGAGGACGCGGTTGCGCAGCAGGGCGAGGTCCACGAGCGGGACGGCCACCCGCCCCTCGACGACGACGAACGCGACGGCCGCCCCGACGGAGATCCCGAAGCACCCCAGCGTGGCCACCGAGAACCAGCCCCAGTCGCCGCTCTTGGTCACGCCCAGGATGAGCGGGGTCAGCGTCAGCGCGATGAGCACGGTACCCGCGTAGTCGATCGTCCTCGGCCGGTCCGGGTCCCTCGACTCGGCGACGGTCAACACCGTCAGCACCATGCACAGGACCGCGATCACTGCGTCGATCCAGAACAGCCCCTGCCACCCCGTGACGTCGACGAGCACGCCGCCGACCAACGGCCCGGCCGCGGCACCCACGGCCGCCGCCGCACCCCACAGCGAGACGGCTCGGAGCTGGGCGTCGCCCGAGTTCGCGACCGACAGGAGGCTGAGCCCGCACGCGAGGATCGTCGCCCCCGCCGCGCCCTGGATCACGCGACCGGCGATGACCATGCCCCCCGACCCGGCCAGCGCGATCATGATGCACGACACGACGAACAGCAGCAGCCCGAGCTGGAAGACCCTCCGCCGGCCGAAGACGTCGCCCAACGAGCCCGAGGTGACGATGACCGCCGCCCCGACGAGCGAGTAGCCCGTCACCGCCCACTGCAGCGTGGTCACGGACGTCCCGGTGTCCTCGGAGATCGCCGGGAGCAGGATGCTGACCGCCGACGTGTTCGCGTTCACCACCAGGGTGGAGATGCACGTGGCCGCGAGGACCCCGCCCGCCTTGGCTCCGACCTGTCCATCGACCTGCGCAGCGTCGCTCATCGCACTGCCCTTTCCCGTGACGGGCTCGGGGCGGGTACCCCTCCCACACGGTAGGGCAGATGGCCGCTGCGCTCCTGTCGAGACCGCGCGCGCTCCCGAGGCGGCAGACGCGGTGCGCTAGTCCTCCCAGCCCATGCGCAGCACCTCGAACGCGGTGGCGTGCTCGACGTCCATGCGAGCACCGCCCGCCCGGGACATGGTCGCGAGGAACTCGGCCGGGTCGAAGTGCTCCCACCCGAGACCGGCGATGTAGGCGGCGTGGGCACGGAGCGAGGCCACGCCCGCGTCGAACGTCCCGGTCACGTCGACGCCGTGGGCCGCGTCGGGAGACCCTGCGACCCAGACCTGCCGCACGCCGCCCCACGGCTCCAGGCCCGCCTCGACCTGGTCGTGGAAGACCCAGCGGTTGCCCGCGTCGCGCACGGCGTCGACGACGGCGCGGCCCGTCGCGATGTGGTCGGCCTGGTTGAGCATCCCGCCCGGGAAGGTCTCGCGGTAGTTGCCCGTGATGACGACCTCGGGGCGGTGACGACGGATCGCCGCCGCGACGGCCGACCGCAGCGGCAGCCCGTACTCGAGCACGCCGTCGGGCAGGCCGAGGAACTCGACCTCGTCCACGCCCACGATCGCGGCCGACGCGACCTGTTCGGCCTCGCGCACGGCGCGCGCCTCGTCGGGGGCGAGGCCGTCGATCCCGGCCTCGCCGCTCGTGACCATGGCGTAGACCACGGTCTTGCCCTGCCCGGTCCAGCGGGCGACGGCCGCGGCCGCACCGAACTCCATGTCGTCCGGGTGGGCCACGACCGCGAGCGCCCGGGTCCAGTCCTCGGTCAGCGGGGTCAGGGGTGTCTGAGGTGGGAGGTCCATGCCTCCCACGGTATGCCCGGGCGCCGCGAGCGGAGGGGTCAGCGGATCGCCGCGACCGCCTCGACCTCGACGAGCTGGTCGTCGTAGCCGAGCGCGGCGACGCCGAGCAGCGTGCTCGGCGGGTCGTGCGGGGCCAGCGCGTCGCGCACGACCTCCCACGCGGCGACGAGGTCGTCCTGCGACGTCGAGGCGACGTACACGGTCGTCTTGACGAGGTCCGCGAAGGTCGCACCCGCGTCCTCGAGCGAGACCCGCAGGTTCGCCATGGTCTGCGCGGCCTGGGCCCGTACGTCCCCGACGCCCACGGTCGCTCCGTCGGCGTCGAGCGGGCACGCGCCGGCGGCGTAGACGAGACGGGCGCCGGACGGGACGACGGTCGCGTAGGCGTACTCGGCGACGTCGGACAGGCGGGGGCTGCGCACGAGCCGTGCGACGGGGGTCGACGGCTCAGCGCTGGACGGAGCGGCGGGGGCAGCAGGCACGGGTTCTCCTCGGGGTCGGTGGGGTGTTCCTCGATCCTCCGTCATCCGGACACCAGGATCCAGGCATTTCGGGCTCGCACCGCGCCCCACGGTGCGCGATAGCGTGGCTCGCATGACGTCGAACGGTTCCCCGGTCACGCACCACACCACCGCGACCCTTCACGACGGGAGCACCATCCCCGTCGAGGTCACGGGGACGGGCCCCGCCGTCGTGCTCCCGGTCAACCCGGTCCCGGCCGCGGGGCCGCAGGCCGACGAGCTCCGGACGTGGGGCGTCGACCCTGCGCTGGGCCGGACCCTGGTCGACGCCCTCTCCCCCACGTTCCGCGTGGTCGCGGCCGACTACGAGGGCCACCGCATGGCTCACCCGGCACCGGGCTCGCTGACCCCGGAGAACGTCGCGGCCGACCTGCTCGCGATCGCCGACGCCGCGGGGGCCGAGACCTTCGCGTACTACGGCTACTCGTGGCTCGCCCTGAGCGGCCTCCAGCTCGCGCTGCGCACACCGCGCCTGAGCGCTCTCGTCATGGGTGGCTTCCCGCCGCTGGGCGGCCCGTACGCGGGCATGCTCGCGGTCACGCGCGCGACGCACGCCATGACGGCCGCAGCCCCCGCGGCGCCTGGCGAGCCCACGGACGGCCCGACGGCGCAGCGCGAGACGAGCGACGTCGTCGGGCAGGAGGAGCTCGCCCCGGCGACGGACACCGCACCCGAGTCCACGGGGGCGGCTCAGGACCCTGAGGACTTCGACTGGGACGCGTTCGACATGACGCTCGGCGAGGACCAGACGCGCCAGTTCGTGACGCTGTACGAGGCGCTCGACGGGTTCGACGACCGGGCCGCGCTGGACCAGGTGAGGTGCCCGCGCCTCGCGTTCGCCGGGACGGCCGACGAGATCGAGTACGGCGAGAAGTGGGGCGGGGTGCACGTGAGCATCGGCGGCGCGCTCGCCGCGCACGCCGACGAGCTGCGCACCGCGGGCTGGGACGTGCGCCTGCTCGACGGCCTGGACCACACCCGGGCCATGCAGCCGGATGCGGTGCTGCCGGTGCTGGGCCCGTGGCTGACCTCCGTGCTCACCCGGACATGACGAACGGCCCCCGGATCACAGGATCCAGGGGCCGCGGCTCGTCGTTCAGGGCCGGGCAGCCGGTCAGTAGACCGTGAGCCCCTTCGCCCGGAACTGGTCGCGCACGCGGTCGACCAGCTCGACGTCGGGCGCCGGGGTGTCGGTGAGCTCGTACTCGCGCCCGAGCGTCTCCCACTTGTCCCGGCCCATCTGGTGGAAGGGCAGGACCTCGACCCGGGTGACCGTGCCGGGCCGGATCTCGTTGAGCGAGGCCGCGTAGTCCGCGACGACGTCGACGTGCTCGGCCTGGTCGGTCAGTCCCGGGACCAGCACGTACCGGATCCAGACCTCGACCGGGTGCTCGGCCGTGACCCCGCCGGGCAGGCCCGACTCGGCGAGCCGTCGCCCGAACGTCAGGGTGGGCTCCAGGGCACGCCCCGTGACCTTCTCGTAGGTCTCGGGGTCGCCCGACTTGACGTCGAGGAGCACCAGGTCGGTGTCCGCGAGCATCTCGTCGCTCAGGTTCGCCCCGAGGAAGCCCGAGGTGTCGAGCGTGGTGTGCACGCCCATCTCCTTGGCGCCCCGCAGGATGCGCGCGGCGAACGCGGGCTGCATGAGCACCTCGCCGCCCGAGAGCGTCAGCCCGCCCTTGGTGGCGCGGAAGACCGGCAGGTACCGCTTGACGCGGGCCAGCAGCTCGTCGGCCGTGACCGGCTCCCCGTCCTTCATCTGCAGGGTGTCGGGGTTGTGGCAGTACAGGCACCGCAGCGGGCACCCGTTGAGGAACACCGTCAGGCGCGTGCCCGGACCGTCCACCGCGGTCACGAGCTCCCACGAGTGGACGGAGCCCAGCTCGCCCGAGCGCATCATCGCGAGCTTGTCGTGCCGGTCGAGGTCCTCGGCCGTCGAGAGGCCGGAGACCCCGGCCCCCGTCCGGCGGCGGGGGGCCTCCGGTGCGTCCAGGTCGCTGTCGTGACCCAGGCCGTCACCGGAGGTCCGCCACGGCAGCGGAGCCGAGGCGACCCCGTCGACCCCGTAGCGGGCGGCGGCACGCGCGGGCACCTGGCCTGCTGCGGGCGTCGAGAGAGTCGTCATGATGGTTCCGCCGTTCTGCGCTCAGAGAGCGCCGTGGAAGGTCCGCGAGAGGACGTCGAGCTGCTGCTCGCGGGTCAGCCGCACGAAGTTCACGGCGTACCCGGAGACACGGATGGTGAGCTGCGGGTAGTTCTCGGGGTGCTCCATGGCGTCCTCGAGAGTCTCCTTCACCAGCACGTTGACGTTCATGTGGTAGCCGTCTCCACCGACCGATGCGTCGAGCAGACCGGCGAGGTTCGCGACCTGCTCGTCACGGGTGCGGCCCAGACCGCTCGGGACGACCGTATTGGTCAGCGAGATGCCGTCCTGCGCCTCGTTGTACGGCAGCTTCGCGACCGACAGGGCCGAGGCGAGCATGCCGTGCGTGTCGCGCCCGTTCATCGGGTTGGCCCCCGGGGAGAACGGCTCGCCCGCGCGGCGGCCGTCGGGAGTGTTGCCCGTGGCCTTGCCGTAGACGACGTTCGACGTGATGGTCAGGACGGACTGGGTGGGCAGCGCGTCGCGGTACATCTTGTGCGAACGGATCTTCGCCATGAACGACTCGACGAGCTCGACCGCGATCGAGTCGACACGGTCGTCGTCGTTGCCGAACGCGGGGTAGTCGCCCTCGGTCTGGTAGTCGACCACGATGCCGCGCTCGTCGAACACGGGCGTGACCGTGGCGTACTTGATGGCCGACAGGGAGTCCGCCGCGACCGCGAGACCCGCGATGCCGCAGGCCATGGTCCGCAGGACCTCCTTGTCGTGGAGGGCCATCTCGAGACGCTCGTAGGCGTACTTGTCGTGCGACCAGTGGATGCAGTTGAGCGCCTCGACGTAGGTCTCGGCCAGCCAGTCCATGGTCTTGTCGAAGCGGGCGCGGACGTCGTCGTAGTCGAGGGGCTGGCCCTCGGGCACGGGGGCGACGACCGGGGAGACCTGCTTGCCCGTGACCTCGTCCTTGCCGCCGTTGATGGCGTACAGGAGGGTCTTGGCGAGGTTGACGCGGGCACCGAAGAACTGCATCTGCTTGCCGACCGCCATGGGCGAGACGCAGCAGGCGATCGCGGCGTCGTCGCCCCAGGCGGGACGGATCTGCTCGTCCGACTCGTACTGGACGGCCGAGGTGTCGATCGAGACCTTGGCGCAGAAGTCCTTGAAGCCCTGGGGCAGGCGCGGGCTCCAGAAGACGGTCATGTTGGGCTCGGGAGCCGGACCCAGGTTGTAGAGCGTCTGCAGGAAGCGGAACGAGTTCTTGGTGACGAGCGGTCGACCGTCGTCGCCCATGCCGCCGATGGTCTCGGTGACCCACGTCGGGTCGCCCGAGAACAGGGAGTCGTACTCGGGGGTGCGCAGGAAGCGCACGATCCGCAGCTTGATGACGAAGTCGTCGATGATCTCCTGCGCCTGCTCCTCGGTGATGACACCGTTCGCCAGGTCGCGCTCGAGGTACACGTCGAGGAAGGTCGAGGTGCGGCCCAGCGACATCGCGGCGCCGTTCTGCTCCTTGACCGCGGCGAGGTAGCCGAAGTAGAGCCACTGGACGGCCTCACGGGCGTTGGTGGCCGGGCCCGAGATGTCGTAGCCGTAGGAGGCGGCCATCGCCTTGAGCTCGCCGAGCGCGCGGATCTGCTCCGCGTGCTCCTCGCGCTCGCGCACGATCTTCTCGCTGAACGGCTGGGTGTCGAGGTCCAGCTTGTCGAGCTTCTTGGCGGCGACGAGCTGGTCGACGCCGTAGAGGGCGACGCGGCGGTAGTCACCGATGATGCGGCCGCGGCCGTAGGCGTCGGGCAGGCCCGTGATGATGTGCGAGCTGCGCGCGGCGCGGACGTTGGGCGGGTAGATGTCGAACACGCCCTGGTTGTGGGTCTTGCGGTACTCGCTGAAGACCTTCTTGAGCTCCTGGTCGACCGGGTAGCCGTAGGTCTCGAGCGCGCCCTCGACCATGCGCCATCCGCCGTTCGGCATGATCGCGCGCTTGAGCGGGGCGTCGGTCTGGAGTCCGACGATGACCTCGGCGTCCTTGTCGATGTACCCGGGCGCGTGGGCCGTGATGCCGGCGGGCGTGTGCGGGTCGACGTCGTAGATGCCCTTCTCGCGCTCGGCGGGGAACATCTCGGAGAGCTTGGCCCAGATGCCGGTCGTGCGCTCGGTGGGCCCGGCGAGGAAGGAGTCGTCACCCTCGTACGGGGTGTAGTTGCGCTGGATGAAGTCACGCACGTCGACCGTGTCCTGCCAGGGACCTGCGGTGAAGCCGGCCCATGCGGGGACGGTCGCGTCGTCCTGGCCGCCAGTGGTGCTGCGAGCCTCGGAAATGCTGGTCATATCACTCTCCTCGACGTCCACACCGCGCTGCCTGCGCGGCGGGGGTAAAGACCTTGGTCGACGCGGGAAATCCGTGCCGTCCTGCCGTTCTCCTTCGCCCTTTCAGGCTACGACCTGCAGAGGGTGTCGGCGTGGCAAAGACGCTGTCACCTGGCTCACAGACCGCGGCGACGAATCGATGCTCGACGCCTCGAGAATGGCGGAATTCCAACCCTTCTACGCCCTTCAACATGCATCTAAGCGAGATCATTCCACCTTGTGACGGTCTTCACATGACCTTTTCATGGGAGTCCTTAGACCTCTCACTCGGGACCAAAGTCCCTTGCGGAACGCCCCTGCCCCCGCACCGTCCTCAGCTCCGCCTCGAATTCCCACCCTACGGGCGCCCGCGCACCGACGCAGCCGTCCCCACGGCCGCGGGCGGGAGAACACGTCGAGATGCCGCCCGTCGCCCCCCGGTACTGGGCCCGGGCCGGCGACGAGCGGCATCCTCAGGCGAGCTGTCCGACACGCCTCGAGGCCCCTATGCACGAGCCGGACGCCCCACTGCGTGCGAAGAGCCCCCCGCGCGTGTGAGACTGCCTCGATGCGAACCATGGGAGTCGAGGAGGAGTTCCTCCTCGTCGGGCCCGACGGCATCCCCACCGCCGTCGCGACCGAGGTCATCGAATCGTCTGGCACCACCGAGGTCACCGAGGGAGGGCTCGGGGCGTCGGGCGGCTCGCGCCCGGACCGGTCCGGCGGCGCCCCCGGCGGCGACCTCGAGCTCGAGCTCATGGAGGAGCAGCTCGAGACCGGCACGCACCCCTGCGCCGACCTGTCGGACCTCGCCCAGGAGATCCGCGACGGGCGCATCCGGGCCAACAAGGCCGCCGAGCAGCGCGACGCGCGCATCGTGGCCCTCGGCACGTCGCCCGTCCCCGTCTCCCCCACCACGGTCGGAAAGCTCCGCTACCTCGCGGCGCGCGCCGCGTTCGGGCTCACGGCACGCGAACAGCTCACGGGCGGCTGCCACGTCCACGTCGCGGTCTCGTCCGACGCCGAGGGGGTCGCGGTCCTCGACCGCATCGGTCCCTGGCTCGCCCCGCTCCTCGCGCTGAGCGCCAACTCGCCGTACTGGCAGGGCGAGGACAGCGGGTACGCGAGCTTCCGCTCCCAGGTCTGGTCACGATGGCCGACGGCGGGCCCGGCCCCGTCGTTCGGCACGCCCGAGGCGTACCGCGCCACGGTCGACGCCCTGGTCGCCACGGGCACGATCCTCGACACCGCGATGATCTACTTCGACGCCCGGCTGTCCGCGTCCTACCCCACGGTCGAGATCCGCGTCGCGGACGTGTGCCTCGACGCCGACACCGCGACCCTGCTCGCGGCCCTGGCGCGCGGGCTCGTCGAGACCGCGGCGCGCGAGGCCGACGCGGGCGTCTCGGCACCCATGCTGCACCCCGAGCTCCTGCGCACCGCCTCCTGGCGGGCCGGGCGCTCCGGGATCTCTGGCGACCTGGTCTCGCCCCTCACGTGGAAGCCCGCGACCGCGCACGACGTCGTGGGCCAGCTCGTCGCGCACGTGCGCGAAGCCCTCGTCGACGCGGGCGACCTCGACGCCGTGACCGAGCTGCTCGGACGGCTGTGGTCGAACGGCGGCGGCGCCGGACGCCAACGCACGTGGTTCGCGAGCTCGGGCGACCTGCGCGCCGTGGTCGAGCGGGCCGCGGAGGCGACGCTGGCCTGAGGCGCGACGGCCGCTCGGGGGAGCGGCGCCGTCGGGCCTGCACCGGAGCGCACGACGAGGGGCGCGGACCGTGCGGTCCGCGCCCCTCGTCGATCTCCCCGCCGTGCGGAGGTCAGAGCAGCGCGAGCGCCGTGAGCGCGTCGCGCGTGACGTCCTGCGCCGTGAGGCGGTGCGTGGCCTTGACCTGGTCGATCGACATGTGGTCCAGGAAGACCGTGGGCAGGCCCAGCGGGACCACGGGCACCGTGATCCCGGCCTCGACCGCCCGCTGCCCCAGGAGAGAGCCCACGCCGCCGTCGGCGAGGCCGTCCTCGATCGTGACCACGAGGTCGTGCTCGCCCGCGAGCTTCACGAGGGCGGACGGCATGGGCAGGACCCAGGTCGGGGACGCGACCGTGACGTCCACGCCGTGGGCCGCGAGCGCCTCCCCGGCCGCCATCGCGGTACCGGTCATCGACCCGACGCCCACGAGCAGGACCTTGCGGGCCGGGGCGGTCGAGGTCGAGGCGGTCTTCTTGGCCGGGACGGCGTCGTGGCGTGCGACGACGTCGACACCGTCGATCGTCTCGATCGCGGGGATCGGCGCGACGACCGCCCCCTTGGGGTAGCGGACGACCGAGGGCGCGTCGTCGATGTCGACCGCGTGGCGCAGCGCGTCGCGCAGCGTCGGCTCGTCGCGCGGCGCGGCCAGGTGCAGGCCCGGCACGATGCGCAGCATCGCCATGTCCCACATGCCGTTGTGGCTCGCGCCGTCCTCGCCCGTGATGCCGGCGCGGTCGAGCACGAACGTGACCCCGGCCTTGTGCAGCGCCACGTCCATGAGGACCTGGTCGAACGCCCGGTTGAGGAAGGTCGCGTAGACCGCGACGACCGGGTGCAGGCCCGCGAAGGCCATGCCCGCGGCCGAGGTCGCGGCGTGCTGCTCCGCGATGCCGACGTCGAACGTGCGCTCGGGGAACGCCTCGGCGAACGGCGCGAGGCCCACCGGGTGCAGCATGGCCGCGGTGATCGCGACGACGTCGGGGCGGCGACGACCGATCGTGACGATCTCGTCGGCGAAGACCGACGTCCAACCGAAGCGCGAGGGGGCCACCGGCAGCCCCGTCTCGGGGTGGATCTGCCCGACGGCGTGGAAGCGGTCGGCGACGTCCTGCTCGGCCGGGGTGTAGCCACGGCCCTTCTCCGTGATGACGTGCACGATCACGGGCGCGCCGTAGGAGCGGGCCCGCACGAACGCGTGCTCGAGGGCCTCGATGTCGTGGCCGTCGACCGGGCCGACGTACTTGATGCCCAGGTCCTCGAACATGCCCTGGGGCGCGACGACGTCCTTGAGCCCCTTCTTGAGCCCGTGCAGCCACTCGTACGCGAACCGGCCGGGGGCGCCCGAGCGCGAGAGCGTGCGCTTGCCCCAGTCGAGGAAGTTCTCGTAGCCGCGCGTGGTGCGCAAGGTCGACAAGTGGTGCGCCATGCCGCCGATGGTCGGCGAGTAGGAGCGGCCGTTGTCGTTGACGACGATCACCAGGCGCCGGTCCTGGCTCTCGGCGATGTTGTTGAGCGCCTCCCAGGCCATGCCGCCCGTGAGGGCGCCGTCGCCGATGACCGAGACGACGTGCCGGTCCCGCAGGCCGCGCACCACGTTGGCCTTGGCGATCCCGTCGCCCCAGCTCAGCGCGGTCGACGCGTGCGAGTTCTCGACGATGTCGTGCGGCGACTCGGCGCGGCTCGGATAGCCGGACATGCCGTCGCGCTTGCGCAGCGCGGAGAAGTCCTGGCGGCCCGTGAGCAGCTTGTGCACGTAGGACTGGTGGCCCGTGTCGAACACGAACGAGTCCTTGGGCGAGTCGAACACACGGTGCATCGCGAGGGTCAGCTCGACGACGCCGAGGTTCGGCCCGAGGTGCCCGCCCGTGCGGGAGACGGCGGAGACGAGGAACTCGCGGATCTCCGCGGCGAGGGTCTCCACCTGCTGGGGGGTCAGTCGCCGGAGGTCCTCCGGGGACGTGATGCTGCTCAACAGGGTCATAACCGCTCCGTTCCGCCTGCCATTCGACTAGCCCGACAACTCTAGGCCGTCAGGGAGGGTGCTCGCGCCCGGAAAGGGCTGGTCACGACGTCTGCACGCGGTGCGCACCCGATCCACCCTCCCCCTCTGGCGTCCCTCCGTAGACTGCTGGGGTGCGCTTCCTGCCGGGCCAGCGGCCCACCACAGACCTGACCTACGGCGACGTGTTCCTCGTCCCGTCCCGCTCCGAGATCACGTCGCGCTTCGACGTGGACCTGTCGTCCGACGACGGCACGGGCACCACGATCCCGCTCGTCGTGGCGAACATGACGGCCGTCGCGGGCCGGCGCATGGCCGAGACGGTCGCGCGCCGCGGTGGGATCGTCGTGATCCCGCAGGACGTGCCGACCGACGTCGTCGCGGACGTGATCGCCGACGTCAAGAGCAAGGACCCCGTCATCGAGACCCCCGTCGTGGTCTCCCCCACGGACACGGTCCACACGGCCCTGACGTTGATCGGCAAGCGGTCCCACGGCGCGGCCGTGGTCCTCGAGGGTGACCGCCCGGTCGGCGTCGTCACGGAGGCCGACTGCCTGGGCGTGGACCGCTTCACGCAGGTCCGCCAGGTCATGTCCGCGCACCCCCAGGTGGTCGAGGCGTCGGTCGTCACCGGACCGGGCGGTCTGGAGGCCGCGTTCGACGAGCTCCACCGCTCGCGCCGCAAGGTCGCGCCGGTCGTGCGCGACGGACGCCTCGTGGGCGTCCTGACGCGTCGCGGCGCGCTGCGCTCGAGCGTCTACTCCCCCGCCGTGGACGGCTCGGGCCGCCTGCGCGTCGCCGCGGCCGTCGGCATCAACGGCGACGTCAAGGCGAAGGCCGCCGAGCTCCTCGCCGCGGGCGCCGACGTCCTCGTGGTCGACACGGCCCACGGCCACCAGGTCAAGATGCTCCAGGCCCTCGAGGCCGTGCGTTCCCTGGACCCGCAGGTCCCGATCGTCGCGGGCAACGTCGTGACGGCCGAGGGCGTGCGCGACCTCGTGGCCGCGGGCGCGGACATCGTCAAGGTCGGCGTCGGGCCGGGCGCCATGTGCACCACGCGCATGATGACGGCCGTGGGTCGCCCGCAGTTCTCCGCGGTCCTCGAGTGCGCCGAGGCGGCGCGCGAGCTGGGCAAGCACGTCTGGGCCGACGGCGGGGTGCGCCACCCGCGCGACGTCGCCCTGGCTCTCGCGGCGGGCGCGTCCCAGGTCATGATCGGTTCGTGGTTCGCGGGGACGCACGAGTCCCCGGGCGACCTGCACGACGACGGCACGGGCCGCCTGTACAAGGAGTCGTTCGGCATGGCCTCGGCCCGCGCGGTCGCGGCCCGCACCGCGGGTGGCTCGCCGTTCCAGCAGGCTCGCAAGGGGCTGTACGAGGAGGGCATCTCGTCGTCGCGCATGTACCTCGACCCGGCTCGGCCGGGCGTCGAGGACCTGATCGACGAGATCACGGCGGGGCTGCGCAGCTCGTGCACGTACGCGGGGGCGGACTCGCTCGAGGCGTTCGCCGAGCGCGCCGTGGTCGGCATCCAGTCGGCCGCCGGGTACGAGGAGGGGCGTCCGCTGCCCGCGGGCTGGTGACGGCCTCCCCGTCCGCGCGGGGGGCCCCCCCCCCCCGCGCGGCCCCCCCCCCCCCCCCCCGGCCCTCGCCCAGGACGGCGCACCGTGGCCACGCCCGTGGCGGTACGCGATCGGCACGCTCGACGAGTCGCGCGTGCGGCAGGCCGCGGTGCTGGTCCTGTTCGGCGTGCTCGACGACGTCGCGGCGTCCCGTGACACGTCCAGGCCCGGCGCCGCGCCTCTCCCGGTCGCCGCCGACCTCGACGTGCTGCTGCTCGCACGGGCCTCGACGCTGAGCCACCACCCGGGGCAGGTCTCGTTCCCCGGCGGCCGCCTCGACGACACGGACGCGGACCTGGTCGACGCGGCCCTGCGCGAGGCCGTCGAGGAGACCGGGCTCGACCGTGACGGGGTCGAGGTCCTGGGGACGCTGTCCCCGCTCCCCCTGCCCGTGAGCAACCACCTCGTGACCCCCGTCCTGGGCTGGTGGGCGCGTCCCACGCCCGTGGCCGTGGTCGACTCTGCCGAGTCCGCGCACGTCTTCCGGGTGCCCGTCGCGGACCTGACGGACCCCGCGAACCGGCGCACCGCCGTCGTGCGCCGTGGGCGGGACACGCACAAGAGCCCCGCGTTCCTGGTGTCCGCGGACGGGCGCGAGCACCTCGTGTGGGGGTTCACGGGCGCGATCCTCGACGCGCTCCTGGACCGGCTGGGCTGGGCCGAGCCGTGGGACGCGGCGCGCACGGTCGAGGTGCCGGTCTAGTGGCACTGCGGCCCGCCGCGGAGGTCGACGTCACGGCCGACCTCGTGCGCGCCCTGCTCGCCGCTCAGCACCCCGACCTGGCCGGCCTGCCCCTGGAGGTCGTCGCGAACGGTTGGGACAACGTGGTGCTGCGCCTGGGCGACGAGCTCGCGGTGCGGGTCCCGCGCCGCGAGCTCGCGGCCGCGCTCGTGCGCCACGAGCAGGAGTGGCTCCCGGTGCTCGCACCGCACCTCCCGGTACCGGTCCCCGCTCCCGTGCGGGTCGGGCTTCCCTCCGACGGGTCTGCGGGCCCCTCCTTCCCCTGGTCGTGGAGCATCGTCCCGTGGTTCGACGGGCTGAGCGCCCTCGCGGTCGACCCCGCGCTGCGCCGCGCGTTCGCCCCCGACCTCGCCGCCTTCCTCGCGGCCCTGCACGTCCCGGCCCCGCCCGAGGCGCCCGTCAACCCGTTCCGCGGCGTCCCCCTGGCCGCTCGCGACGAGTCGGTCCGGGAGCGCCTCCTGCTGGGCCACGTGCCCGACGACGGCGCCCTCCTCGACCTGTGGTCCCGCCTCGTCGAGGTTCCCCCGTGGGACGGGCCGGCGCTGTGGCTGCACGGCGACCTGCACCCGGCGAACCTGGTGCTCGCGCCCGGCGACCACCGGCTGGGGGCCGTGGTCGACTTCGGAGACATGACGAGCGGCGACCCGGCCACCGATCTCGCGACCGCCTGGCTCACGTTCGACGCCGCGGGACGCCGTGTGTTCCGCGACGCCGTGACCGCGCGGTGCGGAACGGACGACGCGACGTGGGAGCGAGCCCGTGGGTGGGCGCTGGTCCTCGGCACGGCCTTCGCGGCCCACTCCGACGACAACCCGTCGTTCGCCGAGCTGGGCGCCCAGACGCTCGCGCAGGTGCTCGGCGACGACTGAGCCGCCCGTCCCGGGCACACGGCGCCCCGCCGACGGACGACCGCGATCGCGACTCGGGCCCCGGGCCGCCTCGCGAGATGCTGCTCGTTGTCGGGTTCGCCGCCCGACGAACGACAACGAGCAGCATCTCGCCGACGAGCAATGCGTGCCACCGGCACCCAGCGGCGAGATACTGGCACATGGCCACGGACAACAAGACCCGCCCGCACGACGGCGACGTGGACGCGTTCCTCGCGACCGTCACCCACGCGGTCCGCCGTCGCGACGCGGACACGCTCCTCGCCCTCATGCAGCGGGTCACGGGGGAACCGCCCGTGATGTGGGGGCCGTCGATCATCGGGTTCGGCCAGTACCACTACGAGTACGCGAGCGGCCGCCAGGGCGACGCGGGAGCGGCGGGGTTCTCGCCGCGCAAGGCCGCGTCCACGGTGTACCTGCCGGACGGCACGGGAGCCCACGAGGACCTGCTCGCGCGCCTCGGCCCGCACACCACCGGTCTCGTGTGCGTGTACCTCAAGGACCTGTCGACGAACGACCTCGGCGTCCTGGAGGAGATCGTGCGCCGGTCGTACGAGGCCGTGACGGCGGGCACGTTCACCCAGCGGGCGCGCGACTCCTCGTCCTGACCGGAGCACGACGACGGGGCGCCCCACCCGAAGGTGGGACGCCCCGTCGTCGTGCTCCCCGCGCGGGGCGAGCGGCGCCGTCGGGCGTGCGGGAGAGCCCGGGCCCGACGGCGCCGCACCCGCGGCGGACGCTCGTCAGCCGTTGACGAGCGAGCGCAGCACGTACTGCAGGATGCCGCCGTTGCGGTAGTAGTCGGCCTCACCCGGGGTGTCGATGCGCACGACGGCGTCGAACTCGACGGAGGTGCCGTCGGCCTTGGTCGCGGTGACCTTGACCGCCCGGGGCGTCGTGCCCTCGTTGAGCGCCGTGACGCCCGAGATGTCGAACGTCTCGGTACCGTCCAGGCCCAGCGACCCTGCCGACTCGCCGGCCGGGAACTGCAGCGGCAGGACGCCCATGCCGATCAGGTTCGAGCGGTGGATGCGCTCGAAGCTCTCGGTGATGACGGCCTTGACGCCCAGGAGCGCCGTGCCCTTGGCAGCCCAGTCACGCGACGAGCCGGAGCCGTACTCCTTGCCACCCAGGATGACGAGCGGCGTGCCGGCCGCGGCGTAGTCCTGCGCGGCGTCGTAGATGGTGTCCTGAGCGTTCTTCACGAAGTTGAACGTGAAGCCGCCCTCGACGTTGTCGAGGAGCTGGTTGCGCAGGCGGATGTTCGCGAACGTGCCGCGGATCATGACCTCGTGGTTCCCGCGGCGCGAGCCGTAGGAGTTGAAGTCGCGACGCTCGACGCCGTGCTCGGCGAGGTACACACCGGCCGGCGAGTCCGCCTTGATGGACCCGGCAGGGCTGATGTGGTCGGTCGTGACCGAGTCGCCCAGCTTGGCCAGCACGCGGGCACCCGAGATGTCGGTGACCGGGGACGGCTGCGCCGACATGCCCTCGAAGTACGGGGGCTTGCGGACGTAGGTGGACTGCTGGTCCCACTCGAACGTGTTGCCCTCGGGGGTCGACAGGGCGCGCCAGCGCTCGTCACCCGTGAAGACGTCCGCGTAGTCCTTGGTGAACATCGCGCGGTCGATCGAGGAGTCGATCGTCGCCTGGACCTCTTCCGGCGTGGGCCAGATGTCGCGCAGGAAGATCGGCGAGCCGTCCTCGTTGCGTCCCAGCGGGTCGTGCTCGAAGTCGAACTCCATGGTGCCCGCGAGGGCGTACGCGATGACCAACGGCGGGGAGGCCAGGTAGTTCATCTTGACGTCGGGGTTGATGCGACCCTCGAAGTTGCGGTTGCCCGAGAGCACCGAGACGACCGACAGGTCGTGCTCGTTGACGGCCTCGGAGACCTTCTCGTCGAGCGGGCCCGAGTTGCCGATGCAGGTCGCGCAGCCGTACCCCACGAGGTGGAAGCCGAGCTTCTCGAGGTAGGGCCACAGGCCCGCCTTCTCGTAGTAGTTCGTGACGACCTGCGAGCCCGGGGCCATGGAGGTCTTGACCCACGGCTTGGCCTCCAGGCCCTTCTCGACGGCCTTCTTCGCGAGCAGCGCCGCGGCGAGCATCACGGACGGGTTCGACGTGTTGGTGCACGACGTGATCGAGGCGATCGCGACCGCACCGTGGAACAGGTCGAACTGCTTGCCGTTGGTGTCCGTGACCGGGACGGTCCGGCGCCCGTTGGCGTGGATCGCGGGCGAGTCGGAGGCCGGGAAGGACTCCTTCTCGGCCTCGTCGACGACGTCGACGACCTCGGGGGCGTAGGTCGGCAGGTCGCGGGCGAAGGCCGACTTGGCGTTCGACAGCTCGATGCGGTCCTGGGGACGCTTGGGGCCGGCGATCGAGGGGACGACCGTCGAGAGGTCGAGCTCGAGGTACTCGGAGAAGACCGGCTCGACGTAGCTCGGGTCGGTCGGGTCGAGCCAGAGGCCCTGCTCCTTGGCGTAGGCCTCGACGAGCGCGAGCTGCTCCTCGGAGCGGCCCGTCAGGCGCAGGTAGTCGACCGTGACCGAGTCGATCGGGAAGATCGCGGCGGTCGAGCCGAACTCGGGGCTCATGTTGCCGATGGTGGCGCGGTTGGCCAGCGGCACGGCCGCGACGCCCGCGCCGTAGAACTCGACGAACTTGCCGACGACGCCGTGCTGGCGCAGCATCTGCGTGATCGTGAGGACGACGTCGGTCGCGGTCACGCCCGAGGGGATCTGGCCGCTGAGCTTGAAGCCGACGACGCGCGGGATGAGCATCGAGACGGGCTGTCCGAGCATCGCGGCCTCGGCCTCGATGCCGCCCACGCCCCAGCCGAGCACGCCCAGGCCGTTGACCATGGTCGTGTGCGAGTCGGTGCCGACGCACGTGTCGGGGTAGGCCCTCAAGACGTCCCCGTCAGCAGTGCTCACGGTACGCGTCATGACGGTGCGCGCCAGGTACTCGATGTTGACCTGGTGGACGATGCCGGTGCCCGGGGGGACGACCTTGAAGTCGTCGAACGCCGTCTGGCCCCAGCGCAGGAACTGGTAGCGCTCGTGGTTGCGCTGGTACTCGAACTCGACGTTGCGCTCGAACGCGTCGCGGCGGCCCGCGACGTCGATCTGCACCGAGTGGTCGATGACCATCTCGGCGGGCGCGAGCGGGTTGATGCGCGACGGGTCGCCGCCGAGGTCCGCGACGGCCTCACGCATGGTCGCGAGGTCCACGACGCAGGGCACGCCCGTGAAGTCCTGCATGATGACGCGACCCGGCGTGAACTGGATCTCGGTGTCGGGCTGCGCGTCGGGGTCCCAGGCGGCGATGGCACGCACGTGGTCCGCGGTGATGTTGGCGCCGTCCTCGGTGCGCAGAAGGTTCTCCGCGAGGATCTTCAAGCTGTACGGGAGGCGCTGCGCGCCTTCGACCGCGGAGAGACGGAAGATCTCGTACGAGTTCTCACCGACCTCCAGTGTTCCCTTCGACCCGAACGTGTCGACGCTGCTCACGGTTGCTCCTTCTACCTGGCGAGGGTGGTGACGACCACCGCGGCCGGGGCACCGCGCGGGCTCTGCGGCCCGCGCCGTGCACCCGGCACGGCAGGTCGTCGAATGACGATCAAGATGGTTCTGGGGGCTTTGCCCAGCCTACGCCGGGCCGGCGACGCTCCGAAATGTCGCCGACACACAGCATAGCGCATTTATCTTGACGTCAAGATATCGACCTTGGCGCGACCGGCCGTGGACCCTCCCCCGAGCCGCGGCGTGAGCACGCGGTACACGGCCTCGATCGCGACCCACCCCACGACCACGGCGATCGCGACGACCACCGCCTCGCTCGCCGTCGGGACCTGGAGCGCGAAGAAGTCACGCACCCACGGGACCGCCACCGCGAGCGCCGCGCAGGCCGCGAGCGCAGCGATCAGCGCGATCTTCCACCCGTTGACCGGGCGCGCCTGGATGCCCACGATCCACAACGACACCCCGATGAGCACGAGCGTCGCGGCCGAGCGTGCGTCGTCCGTCCCGACGAGCGGGCGCAGGTACCCGTACACGGCCAGGATCACGGCCCCGATCACCACGCCCGCCGGGATCGCGAAGCTCAGCACGCGCCGCAGGAACCCGGCGAGGTAGCGGCGGTCGTTGGGCGGCAGCGCGAGGAAGAACGCCGGGATGCCGATCGTGAGCGAGCCCGCGAGCGTCATGTGCCGCGGCAGGAACGGGTACGGCCACACGAGCAGCACGACCGACACCGCGAGGATCGCGGCGTACGTCGTCTTGGCGAGGAACAGGCTCGCGACGCGCTCCATGTTCGCCATGACCCGGCGCCCCTGCCCCAGCACCCCGGGGAGCGTCGCGAACCGCCCGTCGACCAGCACGACCCGCGCGACGGCCTTGGTCGCGGGCGCGCCGTTGCCCATCGCGATCCCGAGGTCCGCGTCCTTGAGCGCCAGGGCGTCGTTGACGCCGTCGCCCGTCATGCCGACGACGTGGCCGCGGGACTGGAGCGCGTGCACGATCGCGCGCTTCTGCTCGGGCGTCACGCGCCCGTACACGTCGTGCGCGGCGACGACGTCGGCGAGCTCGTCGGGGTCGGTCGGCAGCTCGCGCGCGTCGAAGCCCTCGACCCTGACCCCCTCCCCGTGCAGCCCGACCGAGGTCGCGATCGCCGCGACCGTGTCGGGGTTGTCGCCCGAGATGACCTTGGCCCGGGTCCCCTGGCGCCGGAAGTACTCGAGCGTCTGCGCGGCGTCGGGGCGGATGCGCTCTCCGAGCACCGCGAGCAACGCGGGGGCGAGGTCGGACGGGAGGGGCGCCTGCGCCGTCGGGAGTCCGGTCGGGGCGTGCGCGAGCAGGACCACGCGCGCCCCCGTGCCCGCGGACTCGTGGACCTCGGCGAGCGCGGTCGCCGCCGGACCGTCGGTGCGCCCGGCGAGCAGGATCTCGGGCGCTCCCAGCACGAACGCCCCCGCGCCGGTGCGCACCGCGCTCCACTTGCGCGCCGAGGAGAAGGGGACGGCCTCGGCGACCGCGGCGGGCGCCGTGTCCGCGAGCCCCTCGGCGAGCGCCTTGGACGTCGCGTTGCCGTCCGGGTCGGCCGCGAGCGCCGCGAGCGCTTCGCGCGCGCCCTCGACGGCGGCCAGGGGGCGCAGCGCGGTCAGGGCGACGTGCCCATCGGTGAGGGTGCCGGTCTTGTCGAGGCACAGGACGTCGACGCGTGCGAGGATCTCGACCGCGGGCAGCTCCTGGACGAGGACCTTCTGGCGTGCGAGCAGCGTGGCCGCGATCGCGAAGTTGAGCGAGGTGAGCAGGACCAGGCCCTCGGGGATCATCCCGACGACGCCCGCGACGGCCGCCACGACGCCGTCGCGCCACGTCCCGTCCGCGATCGACTCGCGCACGCCGCCCGTGTAGTACAGCTGGCTCCAGAACAGCAGCAAGGAGATGGGCACGATCCCGATCGAGACGACCTTGAGGATCTTGTTGACGCCCTCGCGCAGCTCGGAGCGGACGACCGAGAACTTCTTGGCCTCGGAGGTGATGCGCTGGGCATACCCCTCCTCGCCCACGCGCACCACGCGGCACACCGCGGCGCCTGCGACGACGGCCGACCCGGAGAGCACCTCGTCGCCCACGGCCTTGCGCACGGGGCGCGACTCCCCCGTGAGCATGGACTCGTCGACCTCGAGCCCTGTGACGTCGAGCACCCGGGCGTCGGCCGGGACCTGGTCGCCCGTCCCGACGAGCAGCACGTCGTCGAGGACCACCTCGTCGAGCGCGACCTGCTGCTCGGTGCCGTCCCGCACGACCCGGGCGTAGGGCGCGGTGAGGATCGAGAGACGGTCGAGCGTCCGCTTGGCCCGGTACTCGGTGACGATGCCGATCGCCGCGTTGATGACGACCACGAACCCGAAGACCGCGTCGGGCCACCTGCCCGTGAGGAGGACGAGCGTCACGGCGATCGCGAGGATCAGGTTGAACAGCGTGAAGACGTTGGAGCGCAGGATCGCGGTCAGCGAGCGCGAGGTCGAGCGGGTGGTCAGGTTGGTCTGCCCGGCCCGGACGCGCGCCGCGACCTCCTGGGCGCTCAGCCCGGGTTCCGCGCCGGGACGTGACGCGGGGGTGCTGTCCTGCGGTCCCGTCCCCCGGCCCGACGGCGGAGCGCCCGCCGGGCCCTGGGGTCCGGTCGCGGACGTGTCGTCGTCGGCGAGGCTGCTCACCCCTCGATTGTGCCCGCCGCGCGCCGCCGTGCCCTGTCGAGGCTGGACGAACGAGCGCCCGGACGCGTCACAACCACCGGTGGTGCTTGAAGATCGCGTAGAGGGTGAACCCCATCGCGACCATCGCGAGGATCGCGAGCGGGTACCCGTAGACCCAGTCCAGCTCGGGCATCCGGGCGAAGTTCATGCCGTAGATCGTGCCGACGAGCGTGGGGGCGAACAGGATCGCCGCCCAGGACGAGATCTTCTTGACCTCCTCGCCCTGCGCGAGGCTCGTCTCGGAGAGCCTGCGCATCTCCTCGTTCTGGTGCTGCGCGACGAGCGTGGCCTGCACCATGAGGGCGTTCTGCAGGAGCACCCGGAACGAGTCGGCCTGCTCCGCGAGACGCAACGAGTGGTCGAGCACGTCGCGCAGGTTCCGCTGGAGCTCGATGTCGACGCCGTACTTCTCGGAGCCGCGCTCGAGCGCCTGGAGGATGCCGACGACCGGGTGGGTGGCGCGCTGGAAGGCGATGACCTCGCGCGAGAGCTCGTAGATCCGTCGTGAGACGGCGGGGTCCCCGCTGAACAGCTGGTCCTCGATCTCGTCGATGTCGTTCTGCAGCCCGGCGACCACAGGGGCGTACTCGTCGACGACCTGGTCGAGCACCGCGTAGAGGATGGCCTCCGGACCGAGGCGCAACAGCTCGGGCGTCGCCTCCAGGCGGCGGCGGACCGCGCCGACGTCCGGGGACTCGGCGTGGCGGACCGTCACGACGTAGTCGGGCCCGACGAAGACGTGCAGCTCGCCGAACTCGACGCGCTCCTCGGCGTCCAGGTAGCGGGCCGGACGCAGGACCACGAAGAGGTTGTCGTCGTAGCGTTCGAGCTTGGGCCGCTGGTGGGCCGCGATCGCGTCGTCGACGGCGAGACGGTGCAGCGAGAACTCGTCGGCGACCGCACGGATCTCGGCCTCGCTCGGCCGGTAGAGGCCGATCCACGCGAGCCCGCGCCGCTCGCGCAGCGTCTCGAAGGTCTCGTCGAGGCTCGACGGGTTGGCCGTGCGCCGTCCGTCGACGTAGACCGCGTTGTCGACGATCCCCATGCGTGCACCCTTCCGGTCGGTCGGTCGCGTCCGTCCGGAGCGCGGCGACCATCATGGCAGGTGGCGTGGGTCCTACTCGTCGTCGCGCGTCGTGCCCGACGGTTCACCCGTCAACGGTGTGACGCGCTCGGGGGTGTCCTTGCGCGGTCGGTAGACGACCTGGGCGTGGAAGACGAAGCGCAGGAGGAACGCGACGACGAGGGTCAGCGCCTGGGCGAGCACGGGCGGCATCCCCGTCAGGACGACGAGCCAGTGCAGGAACGGCAGCCGCACTGCGGCCTCGATGCCGTTGAACGTGAAGGACTGCGCGGCACGCCGCCACACGCTGCGCCCCTCCGAGCGCAGGTCGTGGAACACGAAGTGCTCGAGCAGCAGGAAGTTCGTCACGATCGTGACCGCGGCCGAGACCACCGCGGCGGGCATGTAGTGCACGCCGAACTGCTCCAGACCCCACATGATCGCGAGGTTCATGACCGCGCCGAACGCGCCCACGAGCGCGAACGTCGACAGCCGGCCGAACCGCAGCGCCGTGAGCTGCTGGAGGTACCGCAGCCCGTTCGCGAACGTCGCCTTCGACTCGCCGGCGAACCTCTCCCCGAAGACGAACGGCTCCTCGACCACCGCCACCTTGTTGCGCGCGAGGACCTCGAGCAGGATCTTGAACCCTCGGGGGCGCAGCCCCGCGAGATCGATCGACGCCGTGCGGACGGCGAAGAACCCGGTCATGGGGTCGGTCACGTTCCGCAGCCGCACCGGGAACATCGAGCGCGCCAGCAGCGAGGACGCGGTCGACACGAGGTGACGCCAGCGCCCGTCGAGACCGCCCGCGTCACCTCCCCCGACGTAGCGGGAGGCGACCACGACGTCGGCTCCGGTCTCCCGAGCGGTCTCCAGGAGCACCGGAACCATCTCCGGCGGGTGCTGCAGGTCCCCGTCCATGACCACGACCCACTCGCCCCGCGCGGCCCGCAACCCCTCGACCACCGCGCCGCTCAGCCCACCGACCGGGTCGTCCCGGTGCAGCAGCCGCACGGGCAGCCGCGAGGACGTGGCCACCCGCTGGATCACGTCGGGGGTGTCGTCCCGGGAGTCGTCGACGAACAGCAGCTCCGCGTCGAGCCCTTCGACCGCGTCGCCGAGTCGGCGCACGAGCTCGCCCACGTTCGGACCCTCGTTGAACGTCGGAACCACCACGGTGACCTGCATGCGCCCTCTTCTGCTCATCAGGCCGGCGGGACCCGGCACGTCCACCCATCGTCTCCCGAGACGGGCACGGGCGACAGGCGAACGCCGGCTGTCCCGGTGCCGTCCGCACGAAGGTACAGGTCAGGGGCTCCGGACGCCCCCCGGCTCACCGCGTGAGGACCGCGATCGCCTCGACGTGGTGGGTGTGGGGGAACAGGTCGTACCCGGTGACCGACTCGACCGCGTACCCGTGCTTCGCGAAGTAGGCGATGTCGCGGGCCAGGGCCGCGGGGTCGCACGCGACGTAGACCACGCGGGGGGCCTGGAGCGCGGCGACCGCGTCGACGACCTTGCGCCCGGCGCCCGTGCGCGGCGGGTCGAGGACCACGACGTCGGCCGTCGGCGCGGCGTGGTCCTTGGCCGCGAGCACCTTCTCGACCGGGCCGTGGTGGAGCTCGACCTGCGGCTTCTCGAACGCGTTGCGGCGGGCGTCCTTGACGGCCCGCTCGTCGCCCTCGATCGCCACGACGCGCCCGGTCTCGCCGACGGCGTCGGCGAGCGGCAGCGTGAAGAGTCCGGCGCCCGAGTACAGGTCGACCACGGTCGCCTCGTCGAGCGGTCCGGCGGCCCGCAGCACGGCCTCCGCGAGCAGCGCGGGTGCCTCGCGGTGGACCTGCCAGAAGCCGTCGGCGGCCACGCGGAACGAGTGCTCGGTCCCGGCGACCGTGACGGTCTCGGTCACGGCCCGACGTGCGTGGGGTCGCCGATCGATGTGGCCCGAGTGCCAGACGACACCGTCGACCAGCAGGATCGGGTCGCCGCCCCCTGCCGGCGCCACGAGCTCGAGGGTCGTCCCCGGACGCCAGCGACGCGTGAAGACCTCCTCGGCCTCGGCGAGGGCCGCGACCTCGGGCGTCGCGAGCGGCATCTCGTCGAGCGCGACGACGTCGTGCGAGCGGAACACGCGCATGCCCGCACGGCCCTTGTCGTCGGCGACCAGGTCGATGCGCGTGCGATAGCCGAGGCCACCCCGCTCGTCGTCCCCGGGCGCACCCTCAACCTCTACCTGAAGGTCAAGGCCGGCGAGGCGCTTGAGCTGCTCCTGCAGGACCGCGGCCTTCCACCGGCGCTGCGCGGGCAGGGACACGTGCGAGAGCTCGCCGCCTCCTGCCCCGCCAGGACCTGCCGCGGGCCAGGCTACGGGGACCCGGTCCTCGGAGGCCTCGAGGATCTCGACGGCGTCGGCGCGCCAGAACTTGGCAGCTTCCCCGTCGTCGGTGATCCGGGCCAGCACCCGCTCGCCGGGCAGCGCGTGCCGGACGAAGATGACGCGCCCGTCGAGTCGCGCGACGCAGTGGCCGCCGTGCGCGACAGGTCCGACCTCGAGCTCGACCAGAGGTTGAGACTCGGGGGCGGTGGACGTGGGGTTCAGGGTTTCAGACACTCCCCTAGTATCCCGGACGCGAACCGCTCCGGGCTCCGGACCGTTCGCCGACGGGGCGTGGGACCGCACACGTTGTCGGCGGACCGGAGACCGACCCCGGTCGCGCGGGCGGCCCGTGGCGCGCTCAGTAGCGGCGGTTGATCCGCTGCTGGGCCGCGAAGTTCTCCTTCTCGAGCCCCGTCTGACCCTTGGTCGACGACAGCTGCCACGGCACCGAGGCCACGACGACGCCCGGGGTGAACAGGAGCCGGCCCTTGAGCCGCAGCGCGCTCTGGTTGTGCAGCAGGTGCTCCCACCAGTGCCCCACGACGTACTCGGGGATGTAGACCACGACGAGGTCGCGCGGGCTCTCCCGACGGATCGAGCGCACGTAGGACAGGATCGGGCGCGTGATCTCGCGGTACGGCGAGTCGAGGACGCGCAGCGGGACCGGGAGGTCGAGGGCCTCCCACTCGGCGGTGAACTCGGCGACCTCCTCGGGGTCCACGCCGACCGTCACGGCCTCCAGCACGGAGGGACGCGACGCACGGGCGTAGGCGAGCGCGCGCATGGTCGGCTTGTGCAGCTTGGAGACCAGGACGAGGGCGTGGACGCGGCTCGGCAGGGCACGTGCCGCGGCCGGGTCCTCACCCAGGGTGAGCTCCTCGCTCACCGAGTCGTAGTGCTTGCGGATGGCCCGCATGAGCACGAACACCACGCCCATGGCGAGGATCGCGATCCACGCACCGTGCGTGAACTTGGTCAGCAGCACGATGATCAGGACCGTGCCCGTCATGCCGAAGCCGATCGCGTTGACGACGCGGGACCGCTTCATCTTGGTGCGGAAGCGCGGGTCGGGGGTCGTGCGCAGCTCGCGTGTCCAGTGCTTGATCATGCCGAGCTGCGAGAGCGTGAAGGACACGAAGACGCCCACGATGTAGAGCTGGATCAGGCGCGTGACCTGCGCGTCGAAGGCCCAGATCAGGGCGATCGCCGCGACCGCGAGGGTCACGATCCCGTTCGAGAACGCGAGCCGGTCGCCGCGCGTGTGGAGCTGACGCGGGAGGTAGCCGTCCTTGGCCAGGATCGAACCCAGCACCGGGAACCCGTTGAACGCCGTGTTCGCGGCGAAGACGAGGATCAGCCCCGTCACCGCGGCAACCAGGTAGAACGCGAGCGGGAAGCCCTGGAAGATCGCCTGCGCGAGCTGGCCGATCACCGGGTCCTGCACGAAGTCGGCGGGCACGGGCTGGCCGTCGATCGTGAGCTGCTCGGCCGGGTTCTCGGCGAAGTGCACGCCGGTCTTCTGCGCGAGGAAGAGGATCGCCATGATCATGAAGGCCGAGATCGACCCGAGCAGCGCGAGCGTCGTGGCCGCGTTGCGGGACTTGGGCTTCTTGAACGCCGGCACGCCGTTGCTGATGGCCTCGACACCCGTGAGCGCGGCACAGCCCGACGCGAAGGCTCGCGCGACGAGGAACGCCCCTGCGATCCCGGTCAGCCCCTGGTCGAAATGGCTCTCCGCGACGAGCTGGTAGGACGCACTCTCGGCCATGGGCAGGGTCCCCGTGGCGTACCGCACGAACCCGACCACGGCCGTCATCCCGATGGCGAACATGAACAGGTAGACCGGGATCGCGAAGAAGGACCCGGACTCCTTGACCCCTCGCAGGTTCACCAGGGTCAGCAGCACCACGAGCGTGATCGCGAACGCCGCCTCATGACCCCGCAGGAACGGCATGGCTGCCGCCGCGTACTGGGCTCCCGAGGAGATCGACACGGCCACCGTGAGGACGTAGTCGACCATGAGCGCCGAGGCCACGCCGACACCGGCCGTGGGGCCGAGGTTGACAGTGGCGACCTCGTAGTCACCGCCGCCCGACGGGTAGGCGTGCACGTTCTGGCGGTACGACGCGACCACGGTCAGCAGGACCACGACGACCGCGAGACCCACCCACGGGGAGATCGTCGTGGCCGCGAGGCCCGCGATCGACAGGGTCAGGAGGATCTCGTCGGGGGCGTACGCCACCGAGGAGAGCGCGTCCGAGGCGAAGACCGGGAGCGCGATGCGCTTCGGCAGCAGGGTGTGCCCCAAGTCGTCGCTGCGGACGGGGCGTCCGAGCAACAGGCGTTTGGCGGCATCAGCGATATCCGACACGTTGGCCCATGCTAGGCCCTCCAGGTGCCGTTGACCCCTCCACCGCCCCGACGGATCTCCGCGAGGGCTCCGCCGCACCATCCTCGGCCCCGCCGCCGCGCCCGCTCGTGCCGGCCGGTGCCAGCCGGTGCCAGCCGGTACCGACGTGTACCGACGTGTACCGGCCTGTGCCGACGTCTACCGACGTCTACCGACGTCTACCGGCCTGTACCGGCAAGGCGCGCGTGCGCGGTAGCGTTTCGTCCGTGCACTTCGTGATCATGGGATGTGGCCGTGTCGGCGCCACCCTCGCCCAGTCTCTCGAGAACCGCGGCCACTCGGTCGCCGTGGTCGACCAGAACCCCGACGCCTTCCGACGGCTGTCCGCGGAGTTCTCCGGCAAGAAGGTGACGGGGCTGGGTTTCGACCGGGACACCCTGGTCCAGGCGGGGATCGAGGACGCGTACGCGTTCGCCGCGGTCTCCGACGGGGACAACTCCAACATCCTCGCTGCCCGCGTGGTCCGCGAGACCTACGGCGTCGACAACGTCGTGGCCCGCATCTACGACCCGCACCGCGCCGAGATCTACCAGCGCCTCGGCATCCCGACCGTCGCGACGGTCCGGTGGACCTCCGACCAGGTGCTGCGCAGGATGCTCCCTCTCGGCGCGACCGACGAGTACCGCGACCCCTCGGGGCAGGTCCGGCTCGCGCAGACCGACTTCCACCCCGAGTGGGTCGGGCGCTCCGTGGCGACGATCGAGTCCGCGACCGGAGCGCGCGTCGCGTTCCTGGGCCGGTTCGGCGAGGGCGTCCTCGCGACCCCCAGCACCGTCCTGCAGGAGAACGACGTGCTGCACGTGCTCATGCGCGCTGCCGACGCGCCCACGGTCGAGCGCCTCCTCACGCACGCCCCCAAGATCGAGGAGAACTGATGCACGTCGTCATCGTCGGAGCCGGTTCCGTCGGGCGCTCGATCGCCCGCGAGCTGCTCAGCCACGACCACGAGGTCATGATCATCGACAAGCAGCCTGCCGCGATGCGCGTCGCGCAGGTCGCCGACGCCGACTGGCTCCTCGCCGACGCGTGCGAGCTCTCGACCCTCGCCGAGGCGAAGGTCGACGAGTGCGACGTGATCGTCGCGGCCACGGGCGACGACAAGGTCAACCTCGTCGTCTCGCTCCTCGCGAAGACCGAGTTCGGGGTCCCGCGAACCGTCGCGCGCGTCAACAACCCCAAGAACGAGTGGATGTTCGACGAGTCGTGGGGCGTCGACGTCGCAGTCTCGACGCCCCGCATCATGACGTCGATGGTCGAGGAGGCCGTCGCGGTCGGCGACCTGGTCCGGATCTTCACGTTCCACCAGTCGGGCGCGGACATCCTCGAGCTCACGCTGCCGCCCGACTCGCCGCTCATCGGCACGCGTGTCGGCCAGGTGGCCTGGCCCCAGGACACCGTGCTCGCGGCGATCGTCCGCGGAACCCAGCCCATCGCGCCGAGCATCGACGACACGCTCGAGGTCGGCGACGAGCTGCTCATCGTCACGGGCCGCGACGTCGACGAGGCCGAGCTCCTGCGGATCCTGATCAACCCGTCGCCCGACGAGGGCACCGGGATCATCGACGAGACGACCGGCCTGCCCGTCTGAGCCGGCGCAGCTCCGCGCGGGCCTTCGGACCTGGGGAAGGGCGCGGCCCTGTCAGCGGCCTCAGACGCTCGCGGGGGCGGCGTCCGCGTGCGGGCGGCGGACCAGCAGCCACGTCAACCAGAGCGCCAGCGCCCACAACGGGATCCCCATGACGAGGCGGGCCGTGCCGAGCCAGGCCACCGCGTCCACCCCGGCCATGAACAGGGGGACCTGGACGGCCAGGCGCACGGCGAACATCCCGACCCACAGCCACGTCGCCAGCGCGTAGCGGCGCATGAGCGCCGCGTCCCCGCGCCAGCGCTGGGCCCACGCCCGGAACGCGCCGGGAGCCGGCTCGTCCTGGGCGTCCTCGACGCTGCCAACCCTGCCCTCGGCGCCCTCCCCCGAGGCGACGGACGCTCCCGAGGCGGTGGCGCCGTCGGGCACGTCGCTCGCCGCAACCGCGGCCTTGACCTTGTCCCCGTCCGTCCACCCGCTGCGCAGAGCCTCGACGACCAGGCCCACCACGGGCCACCGGACCAGCACCGAGACGGCCATCGCCACCAGGTAGGCCGCGTTCGTGAGCAGTCCCGCCGCGTAGTAGTTCTGCGCCTCGCCCGAGCGCCACGCCCACAGCACGCCGATCGCGACGCCCAGGAAGCCCCCGAACGCCTGCGTGACGGGCGTGCGCTGGACCAGGCGGGCCGCCACGGCCACGAGCGCGACCGCGACCGACGCGATCAGCGCGGGACGCAGGGTGTTGCCCGTCACGATGAACACGACCACGAACACGAGGCCCGGAGCCATGGACTCCACGAGCCCGCGCACCCCGCCGATGGTCTCGGCCAGCGAGAACGACTCCCCCGCCAGGGCGCGCACGCCTCGGGCGGCCCCCTCGTCCGGTGGGACGACGTCGTCGATCGCGTCGGCGACGTCCTCGACCTCCTGGGCGGGGTCCACCGGGCCGCGCTCACGCGTGGGCTCGTGCGTCATGTCGTCTCTCTCGCCAGCAGGAAGGGTCACGGACTCACTCGCCTGCGCGGGGGCGCAGCTCGTAGCGGGGGTTGAACATGGTGCGACGGCCCGCGATCTCGCAGACCAGCCCCTCGACGCGGACACGCCGACCGGGCTCGACGCCCGCGATACGACGGCGGCCCAGCCACACCAGGTCGAGCGAGCCCGACCCGTCGTAGAGCTCGGCCTCGACCGTCGGCACGCCCTCGCGCGGGCGCAGGATGACCGAGCGCATGACGCCCGAGACGGTCGCGCGCTTGCGGTTCGCAAGGTCGGAGACGGCCGAGCACCCGACCTGGCTGGCCGAGTCGTGACGCTCCTCGTCCGCGGCAATCTCCTCCTGGGAGGCCAGCACGGAGTGCAGTGCCTGGCGCAGCGTCATGGTCAGCGCCTCTCGGTGATCTCCGGCCCGCGCGTGAGCGGGTCGAAGGCGGGGAGCGAGGGAGCCGCCCCCTCCGGAGCCGCCGCAGGCCGCGGTGCCTGGCCAGGCAGGTGCATCGCGAGCAGGTCGCGCGGGGGGCGGGCGTTCTGGTCACGGACGACGACGATGTTCGCGAAGACCGACTCGAGCAGCCGGGCCGCCTCCGGGTCCGCCGCGGCCTTGCCCGTCAGGACCCCCCGCAGGAACCAGCGCGGACCGTCGACGCCCACGAACCGGGCCGCACGGAAGCCCTTCTGACCGTCCGGGCCCGTCGCCGGGAGCTTCGCGAGCAGCTCGCGACCGAACGTCCCGGGGATGTCGTCGACCGTCCCGCCCTGCTGACGAACGGACTCGGCGATCTCCTCCCGGATCTCGTCCCAGATGCCCATGGTCTTGGGAGCCGCGAACGCCTGGATCTGCAGCGCGGAACCGTTGACCGCCACGGCGGCCCCCGTGATCTTCTGCGTCTTCTTGTCGACCTCCATGCGCAGCTCCATGCCCGGGACGCCCGGCAGCCAGATGGCCCCGAGGTCCGCACGGGCACCGAGCTCGCTCACCTGCGAGGAGTCGAACGGGCCGCGAGCGCCCGCCGCGGGCGCGACAGGCGCCGGGGTCCCCGGGGTGTCGACCGCCTCTGCTGCGGTCTCCTCGGTCCCGGAGCCCTCGGCGGCGACCGCTTCGTCGCTCGACTTCTGCGACGCACTACGCCGGAACAAACCCACGGACGTTCTCCTTCAGCTCTTCGCCGCGTCGACCATCGACCACGGCTCGTTCGGGACGGCGAGACCGACCCCTGCTCCTACCACCCTAGACCGATGCGCCGCCCGCGTGACCGTCCTCGGCCACGGGCGAACACCCCGGCATCGTGGGGCTCACCGCGCCGCGACCCACCCGCCGCTCGACCCGAACCCGCCCTCGCCGCGGTGCGAGCCCGGCAGCCGCTCGGCCTGCAGGAAACGCGCGTGCTCGACCCTCTGGACGACGAGCTGGGCGATACGGTCCCCCCGGTGCAGCACGACGGGGACCTGTGGGTCCGTGTTGTGCAGGATCACCTTGATCTCGCCGCGGTACCCCGCGTCGACGGTGCCGGGCGCGTTGACGATCGTCAGACCGTGCCTGGCCGCGAGGCCCGAGCGGGGGTGGACGAACGCGGCATACCCGTCGGGCAGCGCGATCGCGAGCCCGGTCGGGACCGTCGCCCGGCCCTGCGGCGCGATCTCCACGTCCACGGTCGTCACGAGGTCCGCACCGGCGTCGCCCGGGTGGGCGTAGGCGGGGACCGGGGTCACGTCGTCGAGGAGCTGGACCAGCACCTCGACGTCGCCCGGTCGGGCGGGCACGGGGGCGAGGGCGGTCGGGGCCGCCGGTTCGTCGATGGGCACCCGCAGAGCCTAGTCCGCGGCGGGCGGACCCGCGAACACCCGGACAGCAGGCCGTGCTCCCGCTCCCTCCCCACGCACGGCGAGCACGTCGGAAGGACCTGGGATGATGGGCACATGCCTCAGCCTGCCCCTGCCTACAGCGAACGCCTGCTCCCCGGTCCGGGCGGGTGGTCCGCCGCCGCCGCCTTCGCCGTCATCCTCGGTGTGGCGCTGTGGCCCGTCGACGACGTGCTGTCGATCAGCACGGCGGTCGTGGCCCTCGTGGTGCTCCTCGTGCTCGCGTGGTGGACCTCGCCCGTGGTCTCGGTGTCCCCCGGCCCCGACGGCCTTCCTGTCCTGCGCGCCGGTCGGGCCACGATCCCGACGTCGCTCCTGGGGTCCGTCACGGCGCTCGACCGCGCGGCCATGACGCGCGAGCTCGGGCCCTCGCTCGACGCCCGTGCGTACGTCTGCCTGCGTGCCTGGGCACGAACCGGTGTGCGCGTCGAGCTCGTCGACCCGGCCGACCCGACCCCGTACTGGCTCGTCTCCACCCGGCACGCGGCCGACCTCGCCGCGGCCCTGGCAGCGAGCGCCCCCGCGGCGGGCGCAGGGACGGGCAGCGCGTCCGACGCCGGGCCGTCCCCCCGCTGAGCCCGCGCCCCCGCTGACCCCGGACGCGCGGACGGCCGCCACCCCTCGAGGGGTGGCGGGGGGCCGTCCGTCGTTGGGGCTCAGGCCGTCAGGCCGCGCACTCCGAGCAGATCTGCTGCCCGTTCTTCTCGTACGCGAGCTGGCTGCGGTGGTGCACGAGGAAGCAGCTCGAACAGGTGAACTCGTCAGCCTGTCGAGGCAGCACGCGGACCGAGAGCTCTTCGCCGGAGAGGTCCGCGCCCGGGAGCTCGAACCCTTCCGCAGCTTCGGTCTCGTCTTCGTCCACAACGCCCGAGCTCTTGTCAGAGCGACGAGCCTGCAGCTCTTGGATCGAGTCCTCGCTGAGATCCTCTTCGCTCTTGCGGGGGGCGTCGTAGTCAGTTGCCATCTGTGGGGTCACACTCCGGAACGTCGTGGTCGAACATGGGGGTCGTTCGGTCCGGCGAAGGCCGTCGAACAGGCACTCCGTAGGACGTGTTGCTGGACGTCCTGACTGGTGTACGCGGTGTAATGCTCAGCCACCAGGAATTGTTCCCGGGGGCGAACGGATTCTGCACCATTTACCGCCCCGGCGCATCCCCGACGCGAGTGGTCCTCGTCACCCCTCACCAGGCCCGACGGGTTCCCTCACGGGGCGCCGTCGGAATCGGCACCGGCCGCCTCCAGGACCACGACCAGGTCCGACACGGCCTGCGGCGCACCGGCGACCGTCATCTCGACCCCGGCCGCCCGCCCGCGCAGCCCCGTCACCGTGGCGCCCGCCTCCTGCGCGACGAGCGCTCCCGCCGCGAGGTCCCAGGGGTTGAGGCCGCGCTCGTAGTACAGGTCCAGGCTGCCGGTCGCGACGAGGCACAGGTCGATCGCGGCCGAGCCGAGCCGACGGATGTCCCGCACCTGCGGCAGCACGTCCACCAGCACCTGCGCCTGGTGGCGCCGCCGGTCGGAGTCGTACCCGAAGCCCGTCCCGACGAGGGAGGTCGCGAGCGGGCCCGCGGGGTTGACGGCCACGGGCTCGCCGTCGAGGGTCGCGCCGGCGCCGAGCCCGGCCGTCCAGGTCCGGCCGTCGACGATCGAGTGCACGGCGCCCGCGAGCACGGTCCACTCGGCCGGGTCGGGCGGACCGGCCACCACGGCGACCGAGATCGCGTACGAGGCGACCGAGTACAGGTAGTTCACCGTGCCGTCGATCGGGTCGATGACCCAGGTCAGCCCGGACGTGCCCGCCGACGCCCCCTCCTCCTCGCCGAGGATCGCGTCGTCGGGCCGCTCGCGGGCGATGATGCGCCGCAGCAGGGCCTCGGACTCGGCGTCCATGGCCGTCACGACGTCGACCGCGCTCGACTTGGTCGCGGCCACCTCGACGTGCTCGGGCCGGCCGTCGCGCACGAGCGCCCCGGCCTCCCTGGCCAGGCGCTCGGCGAGGGCTCGCAGCCCCGCGATCGTGACGTCGTCGGGCAGGCGGGGGTCATCGATGAAGAAGGTCACGCCTCACATCCTGCCCGACCCCGCTCCGCCCCGACGACCCGACCACGGGCCGGGGACGGTCCAGCCGAGCCGCAGCGAGACCAGCCGGAAGCCGAAGATGAGCGCGATCGTCGCGAGCTGTGTCCACCCCGTGAGCCAGCCCTCGCGCCACAGGACGGCCGTGATGAGCGCCCCCACGATCGCGGGCACGGCGTAGAGCTGGCGGTCCTGGAGGATGAGCGGCGCCTCGCTCGTGAGCAGGTC
The DNA here is from genome assembly GCF_014836745.1 of Oerskovia gallyi. Classification (NCBI taxonomy): domain Bacteria; kingdom Bacillati; phylum Actinomycetota; class Actinomycetes; order Micrococcales; family Cellulomonadaceae; genus Oerskovia; species Oerskovia gallyi. The sequence goes on along the minus strand of NZ_JACSQE010000016.1, from coordinate 48,276 downwards.
GCGCAGAATCCCGCCCCCGATCCCCGTCAGGGTGCCGACGATCACCGCGGCCATGAGGCCCACCCCGTAGTCGAGACCCTTGGTCGTCCCGACGATCACGAACAGCGCGAGCGCCCCCGCGTCGAGCACGACGATGCCGCGCCGCATGCGTTCGAGGCGCGGGTGGAAGAAGTAGATGACCACGCCCGCGGCCAGTGCCGCCACCACCAGACGCCAGCTCGAGATCCCCACGGGGGGCGTCGCGCCGATCAGCACGTCGCGCAGGATCCCGCCGCCCAGGCCTGTCGCCCAGGCCAGCACGAGCACCCCGAAGATGTCGAAGGACTTGCGGATCGCGGACAGACCGCCGGACAGTGCGGCGCAGAACACAGCGCCCAGCTCGAGGACGTCGTCCATCGGGAACTCGATCACGGGGAGAATCATCCCAGCAGACCCCGGAACGCGGCACACCGAGCCGCCTGCGCCGCGACGGCGATCCGGGATGGCACTCTCGGGAGTGCAGGCCCACCGGCGACGAGCCGGTCTGCACGGCGTTGGAGGATTCATGAACGAGCTCGAGCTGGTGAGGTTGCACGAGGACGGGGAGACCCTCGTCCTCACCGGGGCCGACGGTGCGCGGTTCACGCTGCCCATCGACGACGCGCTGCGCGCCGCGGTGCGCCGCGACCGCACCCAGCTCGAACAGCTGCGCGCCCAGGCCCCCGGCGTCCTTCCCGTGCGCGAGATCCAGTCCCAGCTGCGCGCCGGGCACAGCGCCCGGGAGGTCGCCGAGAAGGCGGGCATCCCGATCGAGCAGGTGCGCCGCTTCGAGGGGCCCGTGCTCGCCGAGCAGGAGTTCGTCGTCGAGCAGGTGCGCAAGAACCGCCTCGGGCACGACGAGTCCTCCCCCACCCTGGGCGAGCTCGTCTCGGAACGGTTGACGGCCCGCGGCGTCGAGCCCGAGGACGTCGAGTGGTCCGCGGCCCGCCCCCACGGCGCGGCGTGGACCGTCACGGCCCTGTTCCTCATCGGGGACCGCGCCCGCAGCGCCCGCTGGTCCTACGACCCCTCGTCCCGGTCTCTGCACGCGCTCGAGGACGAGGCCCGCTGGCTCTCCGGGGCCATGCCCGAGGAGGAACCCGTGCGGGGCGTGCGGGGCGCGATCTTCGATCACGCGGCGCGCGGCGGCGGGCAGGCCCCGTCGGCGGCGTCGCCCGAGCGAGGTCCGGACACCGACCGGTCCGAGGGCCTTGCGGACGTCCCCGTCGTCGAACCCCTGCCGCTGCACGAGGACACGACCTCGATCCTCGACGACCTGAGCCAACGACGCGGGGTGCGTCAGCACCGCGACGACGACCCGGCGCTCTTCGAGGGCTTCGGCCCGCCGCAGACGTTCGACCTGGGCGACCGGTCCTCGCGCCGCGACGACGCGCGCGGCGACGAGGAGTCCGCGGGAGCCAAGGTCATCACCCTGGGTCAGGTCGGGCGCCAGGGAGCGCACCACCGGCCCGACGACGGCGCTCACCCGTCCCGGTCGGCCCGCCGTGACGCGGGCCGTGACGCGGGCCAGGACGAGAGCCAGGACGCGGCCGAGGAGCCTCCCGACCAGGCCGCGCGCGACGCCCACCCCGCGGGATCGGGCCGCCACGAGCACCTCTCCGGGGACGACCGGTCGACCGACGTGGGGTCCGACGAGCACGCACCGGTCGGCACCGCGCGCGCCCACCGCGACGACGCCGAAGAACGCAGCCGGCCCGCGACTCCCCCGGCCGAGCCGCGGCGCAGCGGGCGCAAGCCCCGCGCGAGCGTGCCCAGCTGGGACGAGATCGTCTTCGGGGCCAAGCCCGAGCACTGACGAGCGACCGCGGGCGGGCCACCGCCCGCCCGCGTCGCCGCGGTCGCCCTCAGCCCGCCGCCGGGTCGTCCGACAGGTCGAGCGCCAGACCGTCCCCGCTCGTCGAGCGCAGCCGCGCCGAGGCGGAGGTCATGCGTCGCATGTGGTGCCGTCGGCACAGGACCTCGTACGCGACCTCGCTCGCGCTGTCGGTGTCGCCCACCACGACCTGCGCACCCTCGACGACCATCCAGCCGTCGACCGTGCGCGCGTTGTGCGTCGCCCTCGCGCCGCACCAGCACAGCGCCTGGACCTGGAGCACCTCGACACGGTCCGCCAGCTCGATGAGCCGCGCCGAGCCCGGGAACAGGTGCGAGCGGAAGTCCGCCGTGATGCCGAAAGCGAAGACGTCGATCTCGACCTCGTCGACCAGGCGAGCGAGCTGCTCGACCTGGGTCGTCGAGTAGAACTGCGCCTCGTCGCAGATCAGGTAGTCCACGGTCTCGCCGTGCCGACGCGCGTCGACCACGAACGACCAGAAGTCGGTGTCGTCACGGACCTCGTGCGCGGCGACCTCGAGGCCGAGGCGCGAGGAGAGCCGGTCCGTCCCCGCACGGTCGTTGCGGGAGAACTTGAGCCCCGTGCGGCCCCGCGCCGAGTGGTTGTGGTCGAGCTGCAGGGCGAGGGTGGACTTTCCGCAGTCCATCGTGCCGGAGAAGAAGACCAGCTCTGCCACGGTCGTGGGCCTTTCGTGTGCGGGGAAGGTCCCCTGAGGGCGCCCGGGCGCGGGGCGCGGGCCGGGCGGGACGGGAGTCCCGGTCAGGTGGTCGTGGCGAGCAGGGGGACCTGCATCTCGGTGCGGGTCAGCGACCCGTGGACGCCGACGAGCTGGAGGGACGCCGCCGTCTGGGTGCGCGAGTCGACGACCGTGGCACGGCCACGCATCGCGACGACCACGTCCCCGATCGCGGGGAGCACGTGGTCCGCGACGGGCCCGAACCAGCCCGCGGCGACCGCGTCCTCGCGCAGCGCCACGACCGCTTGGTCCCCCAGGACCGACGACCAGCGCGCCGCGACCGCGGCGGCCTGGTCCGCGCGGGCGTAGACGTGCACCGCACGGGGCTCGCCGCCCACGAGCTCGACGCCGCGCCCCAGCTCCGGGGTCTTCGCGACGTCCCAGCGCTTCGAGCGGTCGACGTCGACCATGCCGTGGTCGGCCGTCACGATCAGCAGGGTGCCGTGCGGCAGGGACCGGGCGAGGCGTCCGAGCTCGCGGTCGAGGTCCGACAGCGCGTCGCCCCACTGCCGCGAGCGCCAGCCGTGGTGGTGACCGGCCTTGTCGACGTCGCCCCAGTAGAGGTAGACGATCCCGGGGGCCGTGAGCTCGAACGCCACGGTGTCGACGCGGTCCGCGATGGACTCGGCCGCGAGATAGCGTGCGCCGCGCAGCGCGGCCACGGTCATGCCCGAGCCCGCGAACCGGGCGGGGCCCACCGACGAGACCTCGAGCCCGGACTCGGCGAGGCGCTCGAGCACGGGCGGCTCCTGCTGCAGGGTGCGCGGGTCCGCGGCGCCCTCCCACGAGACCATGTTCGCGAGGCGGCCGGAGACCGAGTCACGCTGGGTGTAGCCCAGCATCCCGGTGCGACCGGGAGAGGTTCCCGTCCCGAACGTGCCGATCGCCGCGGCCGTCGTGCTGGGGAAGCTCGACGTGAGGACTCGAGAGGAGCCCAGCAGCGACCGCAGGAACGGCGCGTGGCCGGCGCGCTCGGTGAGGTTCTCGTGGCCCAGGCCGTCGACCAGCACGACGCACACGCGGTCGGCGGCGGGCAGGCCGAGGTCCGCGCGGGCCTGGAGGGAACGCGTGCCGGTCGAGGTCGTGAGGTCCACGCCGAGGGCACCGGCGGCGCCGGGCAGCACCGAGCTCAGGGCGAGCCCGTCGTAGCGCGGCGCGAGCAGCCCGTCCGGGAGGACCTCGGGCAGGACCGTCACCGGCTCGCCCGGCCCACGCCGTGGGCCGTCGCGGCCGACAGCGCCCTGGCGAACGCGAGGGCGTTGCGCACCGCGTCACGGCCCTCCGCCTCGGCGCTCACGCGCACCACGATGTCGTCGGGCGTGATCTGCCCCGTCAGACCGTGGTCCGCCTCGCATCCCGGGTCCGGGCACTGGGCCGGCTCCAGGTCCACCCGGGACACGGCCCCCCAGCCGATCGCGAGGGTCACCTCGATGGGCGGCGTGCCGCTGCGGTGCTTCTCCGGGTCCACGACCACGTGCGAGAGCGAGACCGAGCGCAGCTCGGTGATCGGCACCGACTCGGTGGTCGCCGCGGCCGACGCGGACGGGTTCTCGCTGTCCGCGGGGTGGTCGTCGACGTGCGCGGTGATCAGGCGGGTCGGCGTGAGGACCAGGACCGTGAGGTGGCGGCGGACCTCGACGTCGAACGTCGTCTCGACGTAGACGAGGTGGGACACGAGGTCCTCACCGGCGATCGCGACGTCGAGCACGTCCTGCACGAGCTCCGGGTAGTAGCCCGCGCGGCGCAGCTGGGAGGTCAGGTCGGTCCGGGAGGGGGATTCAGCAGATGGCACCCGCGCATTCTCCCACCGTGCGGCGCGGCGGGGCCAGCCCGCCCGCGCACCTGTGGACGGCTCAGCCCGGGAGCGCACGCCGCAGGGCGTCGGCGCGCTGCGCGCCGGCCACCTGGACACGCGCGCTGAGGACCGCGGCGCCGTGCTCGGCGACCACGACCGGGTACAGCTCGACGCTGCGCAGCTCGGGCAGCTCGTCAGCCATGAGCGACATGCGCGCGAGCAGGTCCTCGATCGCCGCGGTGTCCGCCACGGGCGCCCCCATGTAGCCGAACAGGCGCGGCGCAGCGCGGATCGAGCGCACCATCGTGGCGACGTCCACGTCGGTGAGCGGGGGTACTCCGTAGCTCACGTCGCCCAGGAGGTCGACCGCGTCGCCCGCGAGACCGAACGAGACGACCGGCCCGAAGAGCTGGTCCTCGGTCGAGCGCAGGACGCACGCCACACCCGCGTCGGCCATGCGCTGGACCTCGAACGGCGCGGGGCCTGTCGGCCGGTCTCCCGCGGGATCGGCGTCCGGGTCGCGGTCCTCCCCCGGCGCGGTCCGCCCGGGGTTCCCCGCGGGCAGCACGGCCGCGAGCGAGGCCCGCATCTGCCCGACGTCGTCGCGCAGCTCGTCCTCGTCACCGATGTCGAGGCGCACTCCCCCGAGGTCCGCACGGTGGCGGAGCGACTCGGCGGTGCTCTTGAGGGCGACCGGCCAGCCGATCTCGTGCGCCGCCGCCACGGCCTCGTCGGCCGTCCGGACACGCCGCGAGGGCCACAGCTCGATGCCGTAGGCCGCGAGGAGCGCGGACGCCGTGTCCGCGTCGAGCTCGACCACGGAGTCCCCCGCGAGCGCGCCCTCCACGATCGCCCGCGCACGGTCCGAGTCGACCCCCGCCGGGCGTTCGACCGTGCCGTGGTCGGCGTCGCGCCAGCGCGCGTACCCCACGACCGCGCCGACCGCCGCGACCGCGTCCTCCGGGGTCGAGTAGGCGGGCACGTGCAGGCGTGGCCCGTCGGGGTCGGCCGGGTTCTGCGCACTGAGCTCGGTCGCCAGCCCGTGCAGCCCCAGGACGCTCGCGACCGTGGTGCGCCCGCTCGCCGCGGCGGCCCGGGCGACGGCCCGCGAGACCGTGCCGACGCGGGGTCGGACGGTGGGGACGTGCACCGCGACGACGACGTCGCACGCGTCGGGGGCGTAGAGCGCCGCGACCGCGCTCTCGATCTGCTCGTCGTCGGCGTCCTCGGGCAGGAAGGTCGAGCGGTCGGAGACCACGAGCCCGGCCGAGACCACGGCCTCGGCGACGAGCGCCGTCAGCGCTGCCGAGGACGCGAGGATCCCGATGCGCCGCCCGGTCGGCAGCGGCTGGTTCGCGAGGAGCTGGGCGATGTCGACGAGGTGGTGGGTGTTCTCGGCGTGGATCACGCCGGACTGGCGCAGCATCTCGTCGAGGGTGCGTCGCGGGGCACGGGTGGAACGCACGGCGTGCCCGGGCGGCACGACCTGCCCCGAGCGTCCGGCGGTCACGACCACGACGGGCTTGACCGAGGCCAGGCGGCGCGCGATGCGCGAGAACTTGCGCGGGTTCCCGATCGACTCGAGGTACAGGCACACGACCGAGGTCTCGGGGTCGTCCTGCCAGAACTGCATGAGGTCGTTGCCCGAGACGTCGGCGCGGTGCCCGGCGGACACGAACGACGAGATGCCGATGCCGCGGCGCAGGGCCGTCGCGAGGAGCGTCACGGCCGTGGGCGCGGACTGGCAGAAGATCCCGATGCTGCCCGCGGGGGGCACCTCCTCCGCGAGGCTCGCGTTGAGCCGGTGCCCGGCGTGGGTCGTCAGGAGCCCGTACGTCGCAGGGCCGACCACGCGCATGCCCGCGGTGTGCGCGGTGCGCAGGAGGTCGCGCTGGAGCGCGAGCCCGTCGGGACCGGTCTCGGCGAACCCCGCGGAGAGCACGACGACGGCGCGCACCCCGAGGCGTTCGAGCTCGGCCGTCGCGGCGATCGCCTCGCGGGGAGGCAGCGCCAGGAGCGCGAGGTCGACGGGCCCGGTGACGTCCGCGATGCGGTCCCTGAAGCGGACCGAGGGCGCGGCGGCCTCGTGGTCGAGCTCCTCGACCAGCTCCTCGACGAGCTCGGCGGCCACGGCGGCGTCGTGCAGGTGCCCGTGCGCGGAGCCATGACCGTGCTGGTCGTCCCGGCCGTCGTCGACCGGGCTCGGGTCCCCTCCGCCGTGACGCTCCTCGCGGTGCTCGCCACCGGGCAGGAGTGGGGGCGCGGCGATGCCGACCACCTCGAACGTCCCGTCGCCCGGGTCGCGGAGCGCGTTCGCGAGCACGCGCTCGGCCAGGAGCCGGTCCGCGGTGCCGGGCGGCGCCGTCGGGCCGGGACCCACGAGCAGGACCCGGCGGGCCGTGAGCAGGCCGTGCATGGACCGGGCCTCGGCACGGTGCTCGCGGTCCGCCATGACCTCGCGCGAGCGGTCCGTCGGGTCGAGGTCGACGCTCACCGCCACGATCCCGTCGTCGACGTGCTGGCTCACGACGTAGCCGGCCTCCTGGAAGACCGCGAGCATCTTGCCGTTCTGCGGCAGCACCTCGGCGGTGAACCTGCGCACCCCTCGCTCGCGGGCCGCGGCAGCCAGGTGCTCCAGGAGCACCGACCCCAGCCCGCGCCCCTGCTCGGCGTCGGCGATGTTGAAGGCGACCTCGGCCTCGTGGGGGGTGACCTTGTCGAAGCGCGCGACGCCGATGATGTCCTCGCGCAGGTCCTGGCCGACGCGCTTGACGGCCACCAGCGCCACGCGCTCGGAGTGGTCGACGACCGTGAAGCGTTCGAGGTCCCGGTCCGAGAGCCGCTCGATGTTCGCGAAGAAGCGCAGGTAGGTCGAGCGCTCGCTCTGGCCCATGTGGAAGCGCTGGAGCGCCGGGGCGTCGGAGGGCCGGATGGGGCGGACGTGCGTCGTCGTGCCGTCGCGCAGCACGACGTCGGCCTCCCACTCGACCGGATACTGGTCCGGGTGCGGCGCCGGGTCAGGGTGGGCCGGGACGTCGTGTCCGTTCACCCGCCCTAGGCTACTGGTCGGAGCGACGCTGGTCAGCGGCGCGCCCGGCGCGCGGGAGAATGAGGGCCCGGATGTCGGTGGGCCGCGTTACCGTTCGCCGACGAGCACTCGTGCCCGGCCGTCCGGCCCGCCGACCGCACTGCCGACCGCACCGAAGCACCCGACCCATCGACCCGCAGGAGCCCGACGACCCATGGCGCGCAGACCGTCCGCCTCGAAAGCCCCGCTCGACCCGAGCGAGGTCCACGAGAAGATCATCGACATCGACGTCACGACGGAGATGGAGGGGTCCTTCCTCGAGTACGCGTACTCGGTCATCTACGCCCGCGCCCTGCCGGACGCGCGCGACGGGCTCAAGCCCGTCCAGCGCCGCATCCTGTTCCAGATGTCCGACATGGGCCTGCGCCCGGACCGCGGGCACGTGAAGTCCGCGCGCGTCGTCGGCGAGGTCATGGGCAAGCTCCACCCCCACGGCGACACCGCGATCTACGACGCCCTGGTGCGCCTGGCCCAGCCGTTCTCGCTGCGCCTGCCGCTCGTCGACGGGCACGGCAACTTCGGGTCGCTCGACGACGGGCCGGCCGCGCCGCGCTACACCGAGGCGCGGCTCGCGAGCGCCGCCATGGCCATGACGGTCGGGCTCGACGAGGACGTCGTCGACTTCATCCCGAACTACGACAACAAGCTGACCCAGCCCGAGGTCCTGCCCTCCGCGATCCCCAACCTGCTCGTCAACGGCGCAGCGGGCATCGCGGTCGGCATGGCGACCAACATGGCGCCGCACAACCTGGTCGAGGTCGTGGCTGCGGCGCAGCACCTCATCAAGCACCCGACCGCAGACCTCGAGGCGCTCATGCGCTTCATCCCCGGGCCGGACCTGCCGGGCGGCGGCAAGATCGTGGGCCTCGACGGCATCCGCGACGCCTACCGCACGGGCCGCGGCTCGTTCCGCACCCGGGCCACCGCACGCATCGAGAACATCACGGCCAAGCGCAAGGGCATCGTCTTCACCGAGCTCCCCTACCTCGTCGGGCCGGAGAAGGTCATCGAGAAGATCGCCGAGGGCGTGAAGTCGAAGAAGCTCGTCGGCATCACCAACGCGACCGACCTGACCGACCGCGCGCACGGGCTGCGCCTCGTCGTCGAGATCAAGACGGGCTTCAACCCCGAGGCCGTGCTCGAGCAGCTGTACAAGGTCACGCCGCTCGAGGACTCGTTCGGCATCAACAACGTCGCGCTCGTCGACGGCCAGCCCCGCACGCTCGGTCTGCGCGAGCTCCTCCAGGTGTGGGTCGACCACCGCATCGACGTCGTCCGTCGTCGCAGCTCCTACCGCCTCGCCAAGCGCAAGGAGCGCCTGCACCTGGTCGAGGGTCTGCTGCTCGCGATCGTCGACATCGACGAGGTCATCCAGGTGATCCGGTCGAGCGACGACGCCGAGACGGCGCGCACCCGCCTGCGCGAGGTCTTCGACCTGTCCGACCCGCAGGCCGAGTACATCCTCGAGCTGCGGCTGCGGCGCCTGACCAAGTTCTCGCGCCTCGAGCTCGAGAAGGAGCAGGAGGCGCTGCGCCTGGAGATCGCCCAGCTCGAGGAGATCCTGGGCGACGACGCCAAGCTCCGCGCGGTCGTCTCGGCCGAGATGAAGGAGGTCGCGAAGGTCTACGGGACCCCGCGACGCACCATCCTGCTCGAGTCCGCGGGAGCGTCCCCCACGTCCGCGCATGGCGTCCTGGGGACCATCTCGGCCGTCCCGCTCGAGGTCGAGGACACCCCGTGCTGGGCGCTGATGTCCGCGACGGGGCTCCTGGCACGCACGGGCGACGCGACGGAGCCGGGCACGGGCGGGCGCCGCCACTCGCACGACGCCCTGAACGGCGCCGTGCTGGCCAGCGTGCGCAGCGACGTGGGGCTCGTGACGAGCAAGGGGCGCGTCGTGCGGCTCTCGGTGCTCGACCTGCCCGCCCTCCCCCCGACCGACGGCGCCCCGAGCCTGTCCGGCGGCGTGCCCCTGAGCGAGATCGTGAGCCTCGAGGCCGGCGAGAAGCCGATCACGATCGTGTCCCTCGACCCCGACGCGCCCACGCTCGCGCTCGGCACCGCGGGCGGCGTCGTCAAGCGCGTCATCGCGGGCGACGTGCCGACCAACCGGGACTCCTGGGAGGTCATCTCCCTCAAGGAGGGCGACGCCGTGGTCGGCGCGGCCCCCGTGACGGACGCGGACGAGCTCGTGTTCGTGAGCTCCGACGCGAGCCTGCTGCACTTCGACGCGTCGGCCGTGCGCCCGCAGGGACGCAGCGCAGCCGGCATGGCGGGCATCAAGCTGGCCCCGGGCCAGCAGGTCACGTTCTTCGGCGTGATCGACGCCGCGAGCCGCGACCTCATGACGGTCGTGACCGTCGCCGGGGCCTCCGACGCGCTACCGGGCACACAGGCCGGCTCGGGCAAGGTCACGCCGTACGAGCTCTACCCCGGCAAGGGTCGCGCGACGGGCGGCGTGCGTGCCCAGCGGTTCCTCAAGGGCGAGGACACGCTCATCCTCGCGTGGGTCGGCCGCGGCCCCGGCCGGGCCGTCGGTTCCGCCGGTCAGCCCGTCGAGCTGCCACCCGTCGACCAGCGCCGCGACGGCTCGGGCGCGCCGCTCGACGTGCCGATCACGGCGATCGGCGTCGGCTGAGCCTCCCGTCCCTGGGTGGACGGGCCGGGGGGGGGGGGGGGGGGGGGGGGGG
>NZ_JACSQE010000016.1:0-38084 GCF_014836745.1 Oerskovia gallyi | reverse complement strand
GACCGGGTCCTCCGGTCGACCCCACGGTCGTTCGCGTTCCTGTCGGCTCTGCGCAGCAGGACCACCGCCCGCTCAGGCCGACCGCGCGCCCGACGCCCCGCCGGCGACGGACGACGACCCGCCGGAGATGCCCGCTGCGGACCCGTCCTGTGCGTCCCGGCGCAGGATCCCGACGACGAGCAGCGCCTGCCCCGCGAGGTAGGTGAGCATGACCCAGAACCCGGACGAGAACGGCCCCGGGACCTCGAAGCCCGGCACGAAGGCCCCGAGCGCGATGAGGGCGTCCGAGACGAGGAAGATCGCGCCCCCGACGCCCGCGACCCGGTTCACGCCGGTCGACAGCACCGCCATCACGGTCAGGCACACGCCGTAGACCATGACCGGGACGAGCAGCGCGCCCGCGTGCGGGGCGCACACCGCGACCAGGGCCCCGAGCGCGATCCCGTAGGGCACGAGCAGGAGCGGACGGCGCAGCAGGCTCGCCCCGCGGCGCGGCCAGAACGCGACCGCGTACGCGAGCTGGGCGAGCAGGAAGAACCCGACCATGGTCAGGAAGGAGACGTCCCCGCTCGACAGGTCCGGCGCGCTGTCGCCGAGCCACGAGAAGCCCAGCGCGACGATCGTCCAGCGCACGAGGCGGGACCGTCGGCCACCGGCCGTCGCCGCCCACACGACCAGCGCGAGCAGCGGCATGACGAACCACTGCGTGACCTCGGCGAGCCGCTCGGCCCCGGCCAGGTGCGCCCCGAGGTGCACCGCGGAGAGCAGCAGGAACGCCCCGGCCGCGAGCGCCGCGGGGCGCCGCCTCAGGAGGGTGGACGGGACGGGGGCGTGCGAGACGCGCGAGATCGAGGCAACCACGGTGTTCCCTTTCGAGGCGAGGGGCACCCGGGTCGCGGGTGTCCCAGCAGCGTGGCACCGTTGCCACGCCGGGCTGGGAACACGGTAGAGCCTCAGAGCTCGATCGAGTACATCCGTGAGCCGTCCTTCTTCTCGTAGCCGAGGCTCGCGTAGAGCCCGTGCGCACCCGAGGGGTTCTCGGTGTCGACGTCGAGCTCGGCGTAGTCGATGCCGCTCGCCCGGTACGCCGCCATGCCCGCGCTGAGCAGCGCGACCGCGATCTTGCGTCCGCGGTAGGCCCGGCGCACGCCCAAGGTCTCGGTGTAGCCGCTCGAGTAGCCCTGCACGGGCCAGTCGTGCTCGTAGCGTCCCGACAGCAGGTACCCGGCCACGACCGGAACTGCGCCCGTGCTCCCGGCGGGAGCGACGTCGTCGGGCAGGCTGCCCTCGCCGGGCGAGCCGTCCACGGATGCGGGCGAGTCGTCCACGACGAGGACGCTCCACCCGGGGGCGAACATGCTGCGCCCGTGCACCCAGGACTCGGGCGTCGCGGGCTCGCTGCCCCAGTGGTCGCGGAACGCGTCGTTGTGCGCGAGGCGCGTGGCCTCGTCGAGCTCGGGCGACCACGGCACGAGGCGCAGCCCCTCGCCCAGCGTGACCTCCGGTACCGGGAGCGACAGGTCGCGCCGCAGGTTCGAGTAGAAGCGGTTCGCGGTGAAGCCCGCGGCCTCGAAGAGGCGGCACTCGAGCTCGTCGTCGTCCTGGGCGTAGCCCGCGATGCGCGCGGGCAGCTCCTTGCCCGAGGCCGCGAGAAGCTGACGAGCGCGCGCCGTCGACCAGGCGATGACCTGGCGGCCGACGCCCCGGCCTCGCCACTGCGGATGCACGGCGCCCTGGACGAACGCGCGCACGACCGTCGTGTCCCCGGGGCGGGTCTCGACGGACGCGTACGCGCGTGGCTCACCGTCGGCGTCGAGCCCGACGAGGGTGTCGCGGGGCAGGTCGCGCCAGTCGCCCTCGAAGATCTCCTCGGTCTCCTCGAGCGCGGTGCGGTACGGGTGCTGGTCGTGCTCCTCGACGGCCGCGATCAGGCCGAAGAGCGCAGGCGTGTCCTCGACGGTCAGTGGCCGCCACGTGAGCCCCTCGACGTGCGGGACGGGCACGACGTCGGGCGCGGCGACGCGCTCCGCGATCGGGGCGAAGGGCTGACGGGCGGAGGGTGCTGAGCTCATGGGCACCACGCTAGGGTCGCGCGCCGGACGCGGCACCCTGTTTTTTCCGGACGCCCCGGCGGCACGCGCTCCCCCGGCGTTACAGTTCCGTCCATGTCCCACGACGCCGCCGACGCCCGATCCGCCGCCTTCGCCGAGGCCCTGCGCACCCGCGTCGTCGTGGCCGACGGCGCGATGGGCACCATGATCCAGGAGCAGGACCCGAGCCTCGAGGACTACCAGCAGCTCGAGGGCTGCAACGAGATCCTCAACGTCTCGCGCCCCGACATCATCGCGGCCGTGCACGACTCCTATCTCGCGGTCGGCGTCGACTGCGTCGAGACCAACACGTTCGGCGCCAACTGGTCCAACCTGTCGGACTACGACATCGAGGACCGCATCCGCGAGCTCGCCGCCGCGGGCGCACGCATCGCCCGCGAGCGCGCCGACGCGTGGTCGACCCCCGAGCAGCCGCGCTGGGTCCTGGGCTCCATGGGCCCCGGGACCAAGCTGCCGAGCCTGGGGCACACGACGTACGCGAACCTGCGCGACACGTTCGCCGAGCAGGCTGCGGGACTGCTCGACGGCGGCGTCGACGCGATCCTGGTCGAGACCAGCCAGGACCTGCTCCAGGCCAAGGCCGCCGTCAACGGCTCGCGCTCCGCGATGCGCGACGTCGGGCGCTCGGTGCCGGTCATCGTGCAGGTGACGGTCGAGACCACGGGCACCATGCTCATGGGCTCGGAGATCGGCGCGGCGCTGACCACGCTCCAGTCGCTCGGCGTCGACGCGATCGGCCTCAACTGCGCCACGGGACCCGCCGAGATGAGCGAGCACCTGCGCCACCTGTCCAAGCACGCCGAGATCCCCGTGACGTGCATGCCCAACGCGGGCCTGCCCGTGCTGGGCAAGAACGGCGCCTCCTACCCGCTCACGCCGAGCGAGCTCGCCGCGGCGCACGCCCAGTTCGTCACCGAGTTCGGACTGGGCCTCGTGGGCGGGTGCTGCGGCACCACGCCCGAGCACCTGCGCCAGGTCGTCGAGGCCGTCCGCGCCCGGCACGTCACCCCGCGCAGCCCCGCGCGTGAGGTCGGCGTCGCGAGCCTGTACTCGCACGTCGACTTCGACCAGGACGCCTCGTTCCTCGCGATCGGCGAGCGGACCAACGCCAACGGGTCCAAGGCGTTCCGCGAGGCCATGCTGGCCGAGAACTGGGACGAGTGCGTCGCGATCGCGCGCGCCCAGACGCGCGACGGCGCCCACCTGCTGGACGTATGCATCGACTACGTGGGGCGTGACGGCGTCGCGGACGCCCGCGCGGTCGTCTCGCGGCTCGCGAGCGCCTCGACGCTGCCGCTCGTGATCGACTCGACCGAGCCGCCCGTGATCCAGGCGGGGCTCGAGCTCATCGGCGGGCGCGCCGTCGTGAACTCGGTGAACTTCGAGGACGGCGACGGTCCGACGTCGCGCTACGCGCGGATCATGCCGCTCGTCAAGGAGCACGGCGCCGCGGTCATCGCCCTGACGATCGACGAGGACGGCCAGGCCCGCACGGCCGAGACCAAGGTCGCGATCGCCTCGCGTCTCATCGACGACCTCGTGGGCACCTGGGGCATGCGCATCGAGGACATCGTCGTCGACACCCTGACCTTCCCCATCGCGACCGGGCAGGAGGAGACGCGACGCGACGCGATCGAGACCATCGAGGCGATCCGCGCGCTCAAGGCCGCCTACCCGGGCGTGCACACCACGCTCGGCGTCTCCAACGTGTCGTTCGGGCTCAACCCCGCCGCGCGCGTCGTCCTCAACTCGGTGTTCCTGCACGAGGCCGTGGAGGCCGGGCTCGACTCCGCGATCGTGCACGCGGCCAAGATCCTGCCGCTCGCGAAGATCCCCGACGAGCAGCGCCAGGCCGCGCTCGACCTCGTGTGGGACCGCCGCGAGTTCGACACCGAGGGGAACATGACGGTCGACCCCCTGGCCCGCCTCCTCGACCTGTTCGCGGGGGTCGACTCGGCGTCGCTCAAGGATGCCCGCGCAGCCGAGATGGCGGCCCTGCCGCTGGGCGAGCGCCTCGAGCGACGCATCGTCGACGGCGAGCTCAAGGGACTCGACACCGACCTCCAGGCCGCGCTCGACGAGGGCTGGAAGGCCCTCGACATCGTCAACGACCACCTGCTCGAAGGCATGAAGGTCGTGGGCGAGCTGTTCGGCAAGGGTGAGATGCAGCTCCCGTTCGTGCTGCAGTCGGCCGAGGCCATGAAGACCGCCGTGGCCTACCTCGAACCGCACATGGAGAAGTCCGAGGACGCGAGCGGCCGGTCCAAGGGCACCATCGTGATCGGCACCGTGCGCGGCGACGTGCACGACATCGGCAAGAACCTCGTCGACATCATCCTGACCAACAACGGCTACACCGTGGTCAACATCGGCATCAAGCAGCCCGTCGCCGCGATGATCGAGGCCGCCGAGGCCCACGACGCCGACGTGATCGGCATGAGCGGGCTGCTCGTGAAGTCGACCGTCGTCATGAAGGAGAACCTCGAGGAGCTCAACGCCCGCGGGTACGCGCAGCGCTGGCCCGTCCTGCTGGGCGGCGCGGCCCTGACGCGCACGTACGTCGAGGACGACCTCGCCGACGTCTACCAGGGCGAGGTCCGCTACGCGCGTGACGCGTTCGAGGGCCTGCGACTCATGGAACCGCTCGTCCGCGTGGCGCGGGGAGAGGCGCGCGACGCCGTCGGGCTGCCTCCCCTCAAGAAGCGCCGGCACGCGACCGTGACCGTGACGCAGACGCCCGAGGAGGACCTGCCCGCCCGCTCCGACGTCGCGGCCGACAACCTGGTCCCCGACCCGCCCTTCTGGGGGACGCGCATCGTCAAGGGCATCCAGCTCGCCGACTACGCGGCGTTCCTCGACGAGCGCGCGACGTTCATGGGGCAGTGGGGTCTCAAGCCGGGGCGCTCGTCCGGTGCGGAAGGCGCGGCCGGGGCGTCGTACGAGGAGCTCGTCGAGACCGAGGGGCGCCCGCGCCTCAACGCGTGGCTCGAGCAGATCCGCACCGACGGGATCGTCGACCCGTCCGTGATCTACGGGTACTTCCCGGTCTGGTCGGAGGGCAACGACGTGGTCGTCGGGCACCACGACGGGCCCGACGGCGGCTCGGGCGGTCCGGTGGGGACCGAGCGGTTGCGCTTCACGTTCCCCCGGCAACGGCGCGACCGTCACCTGTGCCTCGCGGACTTCGTCAAGCCGCGCTCGTGGGTCGAGGAGACCGGGCGCTACGACGTCCTGCCCGTCCAGCTCGTGACCATGGGCGACACCGTCGACGTGCACACGGCCAAGCTGTTCTCGGCCAACAAGTACCGCGAGTACATGGAGCTGCACGGCCTGTCCGTGCAGCTCACCGAGGCGCTCGCCGAGATGTGGCACTCCCGCGTGCGCTCCGAGCTGGGGTTCGCGGGCGAGGAGCCCGACGACGTCCAAGGGATGTTCGACCTGAAGTACCGCGGGGCGAGGTTCTCGTTGGGGTACCCGGCGTGCCCCGACATGGAGGACCGCCGCAAGGTCGTCGAGCTGCTGAAGCCCGAGCGGGCGGGTGTGGTGCTGTCCGACGAGCTACAGCTGCACCCCGAGCAGTCGACAGATGCGTTCGTGTTCCACCACGCTGAGGCGAAGTACTTCTCGGTGTAGCACCCGTGGCACATGCCTCAGATCGGACACGTCGTCGCTCCACACCGGGCAGTGCCGGGCCGTCGCCGTCTCGCAGCAGCCTGGGTCTCGCGTGCTACCCGTGAGAGACCGAGGTCGGTGAGCGAGCGGACCGCAGGTCCAGCACGAGCCGGGGCGTGCGACGCTGCCGAACGCCGGTCAGGAACTGCCGCACCGGATAGGCCAGGCGAACCACGAAGTAGTTGACGTACTCGACGGCCCCGAAGAGCCAGACCCCGGCCACCATCAAGCTCACGGCGACGTCATCGGGCCACCACACGATGATCCCGATCAAGCCCACCACCAAGGCACCGGCCGTGAGGACGCGAAGAGCGCGGTAGGTGAGGGCTACGGTCGGCGGCATCGGCGCCCGCCCTACCCAGGTACGCGCCAGAAGCCAGTAGACGCCCGCCTGCACGAGGACCATGAGCAGAGGGACGAGCGCTGACCACATCGCCGACCGGTCGCCCGGTTCGGTGAGCCAAGGCGTCACGATGGTCAGGGCGACCGCGGCGAAGATTCCCGCGGCGGCAAGCTCACCGGTCCCGAGTCGCACGTAGGTGCTTCGCAGCTCGTCCCGTCGGCGCTCCAGCATTCGGGCACCGTATCAGCGGATCTACGGGCGAGGGCGGTCCTCGACCGGCCCGCGTGCTCCCGCCGGTGCAGGCGACGCCTCGTGGGCACCACGGGCTCGCTCCGATGAGTTCTCCCCCGCCCCCCGGTCTACCCCCATGACCCTGCCACCGACCCACCGGAGCACCTCATGGGATCGATCGAGATCGAGCTGTTCACGACCCTGGACCTCGTCGGGCAGGCGCCCGGCGGGCCCGACGAGGACCCGATCGGGTTCCCGTTCGGCGGCTGGCAGGCGCCCCTGCTGGACGACGTCGCCGGGGAGCAGGTCGCCGCCGCCTACGAGGGGACCGACGCCCTCTTGCTCGGCCGCCGCACGTACGACATCTTCGCCGCCTACTGGCCTCACCAGGAGGGCGGCCAGGACGACGGCTTCGCCGCGCTCTTCAACCGCATCCCCAAGTACGTCGCCTCGCGGGGCAAGCCGGACCTGTCTTGGGCCGGGTCCGCGCAGCTCGGCCCCGACCTCGCCGCCGCGGTGGGGGAGATCCGCGACCGGCACGAGCACGTCAAGGTCGTCGGCAGCCTCGGCCTGGTGCAGACGCTCCTGCGCGAGAAGCTCTTCGACCGCCTCGACCTGTGGGTGCACCCCATCGTCCTCGGCGTCGGGAAGTCGGTGTTCGACGGCGGCGCCGTGCCCACCAACCTCACCCTCCTCGAACCGCCCGTCGCCAGCCCTGCGGGCACCGTGCTGCTGCGTTACGGTCTAGCCGACGGCACGCCCTCGACGGGCGACATGGCGGCCGCAGACCGCGGCGTCGACCGGCAGGCCGAGCCGAACACCTGAGACAGGAGCACTCATGACCGTCCAGAGGCTCGACAACGTCGGCATCGTCGTCGACGACCTCGACGCGGCAGTGGCGTTCTTCGTCGAGCTCGGGCTGGAGCTCGAGGGCAGGGCGCCCATCGAAGGCGCCTGGGCGGGGGACGTCGTCGGGCTCGACGGGATGCGGTCGGAGATCGCGATGATGCGCGTGCCCGACGGTCCTGGCCGGCTCGAGCTCAGCACCTACCACTCCCCTGCGGCCGTGGACGTCGGCCTGGGCCGTGCACCGTCGAACACCCTGGGCCTGCACCGCGTGATGTTCGCGGTCGACGACATCGACGACACGGTCGAACGGCTGCGGGGGCACGGAGCCACGCTCGTCGGCCAGATCGTCAGGTACGAGGACGCCTACCGGCTCTGCTACCTCCGCGGACCGGAGGGGATCATCGTCGCGCTGGCCGAACAGCTCGGGTGACCGCAGGGCTCGTGGTCGTCGCCCTCGCTGTCCGACGACGTCACCCTCGCCGCCGGATTCCGTCACCCTCGGCATCGGGTTGCGTCACCCGCGACGGGTCCCGGCGTCACCATCGGCGGTGCAGAACCGCGCGCAGCCAGGAATTCGCCTGACGTGACCGCCGTCACCTTCGTACACTGCGAGGCATGGCATCCCGCATCAGTGAGCTCGTCCTCGACTGCGCCGACCCCGAGCTGCTCGCGCGGTTCTGGAGCGGAGTCCTCGGCTACGTCGAGCTCGGGCGGGAGGACGGGGCGATCGAGATCGGCCCGGCCGAC
Source organism: Oerskovia gallyi (assembly GCF_014836745.1). Classification (NCBI taxonomy): domain Bacteria; kingdom Bacillati; phylum Actinomycetota; class Actinomycetes; order Micrococcales; family Cellulomonadaceae; genus Oerskovia; species Oerskovia gallyi. Next base: position 30,131 of record NZ_JACSQE010000016.1, on the reverse strand, counting down.
GTCGGGTTCGGCGGCCTCCAGCCGACCATCGTCCTGAGCCCGAGCAACGACCCGAAGACGGCCAAGCTCCCCCTGCACATCGACGTCAACGCGACCGACCGGGACCAGGACGCCGAGCTCGAACGCCTGCTCGCCCTGGGCGCGCGCCGCGCGGACATCGGGCAGACGGGCGACGAGTCGTGGCACGTGCTCGCCGACCCCGAGGGCAACGAGTTCTGCCTCCTGCGCAAGCGCCTCGACCCCTGACGACAGCAGCGCACGCAGGGGCTCACGCCGCCTGTGGCACCGCCGCGAGCCCGTGCGACCGTTCGAGCCGCTCCACGAGCAGCGTCCCGGCAGCCACGACGGGCAGCAGCACGAGGTTGCCGATCAGCATGGTGCGCAGGAACGGCAGGCCGGCGACGTAGCTGGCCACGAGCCCGTCGACCCCGGCCGGGTACCAGACGCCGCGCCCCTGGAACCAGACGCCGAAGTTGGTCCAGAGGAAGAACCACAGCGACCCGCCCACGCCCAGCCCAGCCGCAGCGCCGACACGGCCCCACCCGGAGGTGTTGCGGGTCAGCAGCGCCGCGAACCCGATGACGAGCCACGCGCTCCACGTGAACAGCGCGATCGACGTGTTGCCGAGCACCAGGTCGGACACGACGGCGACGAGCAGCGGGGCCAAGAACGCCAGGCGGTGGCGTACGAGGACCGCGGCCGCGAACGCCGCGGACGTCACGAGCTCGAGGTTCGGCGGGGCGCCGATTTCCTCGCGCACGAGGCGGAAGACGACGGCGAGCGCCACGACCGCGACCGCGATCGCGGGGCGCCACCAGCGCGTCAGGAGGTGAACTTCTCGAGCTTCCACGTGATCTCGTCTCCCGTCTCCGTCACGAGCGACCCGGCGCCGACCTGGGCCATCTCACCGTTCACGTACAGCGCCCAGAACTCGCCGGCCGGGTCCGCGGCGACGCCGCCGACGCCCGTCACGAAAGCCATGTCGCCCTCGCCCTGGACCGTCGCGCTCGGGTCGGCCGCGAGCAGCAGCTCGAGCGCCGTCTTCCCCGCGACGCCCTCGTAGGAGAGCTCGGAGTCGTCAGCGCCGTCGGTCGGGTCGTCGGGGGCGTCGGACGCGTCGTCGTCAGCAGCGACCGACGACGACGCCGAGGTGTCGTCCGCCGGGGCGTCGTCGGTCGCACCGCAACCGGCGAGGAGGCCGACGGCGAGCAGGAGCGACGCGAGGGCGGTCAGCGAGCGCGCCGGGGTGGCACGAAGAGTCTGGGGGTTCACACCGTGAAGTCTACGAACGAGCCCGCGACCAGGCTCCGGGTGCCCAGCAGACGGGACGTCACGCGTCGATCCGCGCCCGGTCCAGGCCCGCGGCGCCCGCGATGATGAAGTCCTTGCGCGGGGCGACGTCCGACCCCATGAGGAGCTCGAACACCCGCTCGGCGGACTCCGCGTGCTCGGCGGTGACACGGCGCAGCGTGCGGTGGCGCGGGTCCATGGTGGTCTCCGCGAGCTGGTCGGCGTCCATCTCCCCGAGGCCCTTGTAGCGCTGGATGTCGTCCTTGTAGCGCTTGCCCGACTTGTCGAGCTTCTTGAGGACGTCGCGCAGCTCTGCCTCGGAGTACGTGTAGATGTACTCGTTCTTGCGCGAGCCCGCGCCGATGACCTCGACGCGGTGCAACGGTGGCACGGCCGCGTAGACCCGGCCCGCGTCCACGAGGGGGCGCATGTACCGGAAGAAGAGCGTCAGCAGGAGTGTGCGGATGTGCGCACCGTCGACGTCGGCGTCCGTCATGAGGACGACCTTGCCGTAGCGCGCGCCCTCGAGGTCGAAGGACCGGCCCGAGCCCGCCCCGATGACCTGGATGATGGCGGCGCACTCGGCGTTGCGGAGCATGTCCGTGACCGAGGCCTTCTGGACGTTGAGGATCTTGCCGCGGATGGGCAGCAGCGCCTGGAAGTCGGAGCTGCGGGCGAGCTTGGCGGTACCGAGCGCAGAGTCGCCCTCGACGATGAAGAGCTCGCTGCGCTCGACGTCGTCGCTGCGGCAGTCCGCGAGCTTGGACGGCAGCGAGGAGGTCTCGAGAGCGTTCTTGCGGCGCGAGATCTCCTTCTGCTTGCGCGCGGTGATGCGCGCGCGCATCTCGGCGACGACCTTGTCGAGGAGCAGGGAGGCCTGCGTCTTCTCGTCGCGCTTGGTCGAGGTCAGCATGGCGCCGAGCTGCTGCTCGATGACGCGGGCCACGATCGCACGCACGGGGGCCGTGCCGAGGACCTCCTTGGTCTGTCCCTCGAACTGCGGCTCCGCCAGGCGAACGGTCAGCACGGCCGTGAGACCCGCGAGGACGTCGTCCTTCTCGATGCGCTCCGAGGCGTCCTTCGTGGACACCTTGAGGCGACGGGCGTTGGTCTCGACCCCCTTGCGCAGGATCTTGAGCAGCCCGGCCTCGAAGCCTGCGAGGTGCGAACCGCCCTTGGGCGTCGAGATGATGTTGACGAAGGTCCGCAGCTCGGTGTCGTAGCCGGTGCCCCAGCGCAGCGCCACGTCGACCTCGCAGTCGCGCGTGACCTCCTGCGGGGTCAGGTGCCCGCGGTCGTCGAGGACGGGCACGGTCTCCTTGAACGTGCCCGAGCCCGTCAGGTGCCACGTCGCGGTGACGGCCGGGTCGGGCGCGAGGAAGTCGACGAAGTCGACCGTGCCGCCCGAGTGCTGGAAGCTCTCCTCGACCGGACCGTCGGCGCCCGGCGTGCCCGCCAGGCCGCGCTCGTCGCGGAGCGTGATCTTGAGGCCGGGTACGAGGAACGTCGTCTGGCGGGCGCGGGTCACGAGCTCGTCGTAGGAGAACACCGCGGTCTTGGGGAAGACCTGGCGGTCCGCCCAGTAGCGCACGCGCGTGCCCGTCCTGCCTCGCGGGGCCTTGCCGACCACGGCCAGCTCGGAGCGCTCGACGAACGGCGTGAACGCCGCGTCGGGGTCAGGCCCGGTCTTGGGGTCGGCGAACACTCCGGGCTCGCCGCGGTGGAACGTCATGCGGTAGGTCTTGGAGCCGCGGTCCACCTCGACGTCGAGGCGCGAGGACAGGGCGTTGACGACCGAGGCGCCCACGCCGTGCAGGCCGCCCGACGCCGTGTACGAGCCGCCGCCGAACTTGCCGCCCGCGTGCAGCTTGGTGAAGACGACCTCGACACCGCTGAGCCCCGTCTTGGGCTCGATGTCGACGGGGATGCCTCGCCCGTTGTCCTTGACGGTCACCGAGGTGTCGGCGTGCAGCACGACCTCGATCGCGTCGCAGTTGCCCGCGAGGGCCTCGTCGACCGAGTTGTCGATGATCTCCCACAGGCAGTGCATGAGTCCGCGCGAGTCGGTGGACCCGATGTACATGCCGGGCCGCTTGCGGACGGCCTCCAGTCCTTCGAGGACGGAGAGGTGCCGCGCGGTGTAGCTGGACTCAGAGGTGGTCGTCACGAAGGGAAAGCCTAGACGCTGCCACCCACAGGTTCGGTCCGCCGGGCCGCAGCCGACCGGACCTCCACACGATCCCGACGTATTCCCGGAACCGTGCGGCTACGCGGGTAGCGAACCCGGGCCCTTTCGGTACGAGGAACGCGCCCCGAGGTGATTACATGGTCACGTGACTGCTACGACGACTCAACCGCTGACCGTGGCCGACCGTTGCGACCGCTGCGGCGCTCAGGCCTACGTGCGCGTGACCATGCCCAGTGGGGAGCTCCTCTTCTGCGCCCACCACGCGCGCGCGCACGCCGCTGCGTTCGCAGACATCGCCACGCACGTCCAGGACGAGACGGACCGCCTGCTCGCCGAGCACGGCGCCCGCTGACACGACCCGGCGCGCACTCGTAGCGCGCCGCACTCCTGAACCCCGACCGGTGCACGCCACCGGCCGGGGTTCTTTCGTCCCCGGCCAGGACCGCGGCGAGACGTCCTACCGAGCTGCGCCCCGCCGTCGGGCCGTCGCGTGCTGGAAACCCCGCCCGACGGCGCCACCCACCCCCGCGCCCACGGCGCCAGGGCGCGTCGACCACCAGGAGACGACGGAGGCCCGCACCCCCCCCGGGGGGGTGCGGGCCTCCGTGACGAGACGGGCCGATCAGTCCAGGTAGTCGCGCAGGACCTGCGAGCGGCTCGGGTGACGCAGCTTCGACATGGTCTTGGACTCGATCTGACGGATGCGCTCACGCGTCACGCCGTAGACCTTGCCGATCTCGTCGAGCGTCTTGGGCTGCCCGTCGCTCAGGCCGAAGCGCATCGAGACGACGCCGGCCTCACGCTCGGAGAGCGTGTCGAGGACCTGGTGCAGCTGCTCCTGGAGCAGCGTGAAGCTCACGGCGTCCGCGGGGACGACGGCCTCGGAGTCCTCGATGAGGTCACCGAACTCGCTGTCACCGTCCTCACCGAGCGGCGTGTGCAGCGAGATGGGCTCGCGGCCGTACTTCTGGACCTCGACGACCTTCTCGGGGGTCATGTCGAGCTCCTTGGCGAGCTCCTCCGGGGTGGGCTCGCGGCCCAGGTCCTGGAGCATCTGGCGCTGCACGCGCGCCAGCTTGTTGATGACCTCGACCATGTGCACCGGGATACGGATGGTGCGGGCCTGGTCGGCCATGGCGCGCGTGATGGCCTGACGGATCCACCACGTGGCGTACGTCGAGAACTTGTAGCCCTTGGTGTAGTCGAACTTCTCGACCGCACGGATCAGACCGAGGTTGCCCTCCTGGATCAGGTCCAGGAACAGCATGCCGCGGCCCGTGTAGCGCTTGGCGAGCGAGACGACCAGACGCAGGTTGGCCTCGAGCAGGTGGTTCTTGGCCCGGCGCCCGTCCGAGGAGATCCACTCGAGCTCACGGCGCAGCTTGGGCTCGAACGTGTCGCCCGAGCTCAGGCGCTCCTCGGCGAACAGGCCGGCCTCGATGCGCTTGGCGAGCTCGACCTCCTGCTCGGCGTTCAGCAGCGCGACCTTGCCGATCTGCTTGAGGTAGTCCTTGACCGGGTCCGCGGTGGCACCCGCGGTCACGACCTGCTGGGCCGGGGCGTCGTCGTCGTCCGCGTCGGAGTAGACGAAGCCGCGCGACTCGTCGGGCTCCTCGCCCGGCTTGGCCGCGGGGGCTGCGGTCTCGGTCTCCTCGTCGGCCTCGACCAGGTCCTCGACCACGACCTCCTCGGAGTCCTCGTCGTCCTTGGCACCGCGCTTCTTGCGAGCGGCGGTCGCCTTGGGAGCGGCGGTCTTGGCGGTCGCGGCGCGCTTGCGGGTCGCGGGAGCCTTGGCGGCGGGCGCGGCGTCCTCGGCGGAGGCTGCCTCGGGAGCGGCGGCCACCTCGGCGGCTGCTGCGGTGCGCGTCGTCGTGACGGCGCTCGCTCGCGGAGTCGTCGCCTTCTTGGTCGCGGGCTTCACGGCTCGCGACGTCGTCGTGGAGCGCGACGAGGTGGCCGCGGCGACCTTCGTCGCGACGGGGATCTCGACCTCGACACCGGCACCGGCCAGTGCGCGGAGCACGGCCTTCAGTCGCTTGGGGTCGCCGATCGTCGCGCTCTCGCAGGCGTTGCGGAAGCTCTCGGCGTCGACCCGACCGTTCTCACTCCCCTTGCGCAGGAGTTCCTGCAGGGCGGGGTGTTCGAACTCGTGCGGGAGAGCGGGGTTCTGTGAAGAGGGCGCCACAAACCGACCTTTCGGCAATCACTGGAGGGGCGTGCCCGGGAGATCGGAGGACTCTCGGATCATGTGCGGACACCTATATTGTACCGGCCGATCCGTCAACGGACGCCGTGAAGAGTGTTCCGACGCGGGTGAGTCGCCGCCGACAGGCCTGCGCACGTCCACCCCGCTGGGATGTCGTCCCCTGGTCAACGCCCCGGCGAGGCCGAAGATTCCCTCCTCAGGGGTTCGCGTCACACCTGGCGAGCGGGGCGCCGGCCCACCACACCGTTGTGGCAGGCCTCGCGACCGGTTCCGCGACGCGCGGACCGGCTCCGGACGTCAGGTGCGGACGGGCTTGACCGCGAGGACCGGGCAGGGCGCGTCGAGCAGGATGCGCTGTGCGTTCGAGCCGAGGATCAGCTTGCCGACCGGGCTGCGTCGCCGCAGGCCGATCACGATGAGCTCGGCCTGGTGGGCCTCGGCGGTCCCCACCAGGTCCTCGGCGACCTCCCCCGTGCCGGTGACGACCCGGTGAGCCAGCCCCGCGGCGTCGAGAGGAGCCGTGATCCGGGCGATGTCCTCGATCCGCTCGCCCTCCTGCGTGGGCGAGGCCTGCCCGCCCTTGTCGCTCACGACCACCAGCAGCTCGCTCCGACGGGCGACGGCCTCGTCGACCGCGGTCGAGAGCGCCTCGCTCCCCTCGGGGGTGGACAGGTAACCGACAACGACTGTCATGGGATTCCTCCGTCATGCCTGGGCATGCCTGCTGGCGCGCGTGGAGCGGGTGGCGCTCGTGCCGCGATCCGGGACCACCCCGGCACGTGCGACGGTACCGGAACACCGATCCTCACGTCGCCCGTCGTGCTCGCCGATCCTGCCGGCGCGCCCACCCCGGGGCGAGCCCCGCCTCGAGCGCGCGCTCGACGAGCAGCGCCAACCGGTAGCCGGGGTCTGCGTCCAGGGCCGCCGCGAGCCGGTCGGTCGCGAGCACGCCGTCGCCGTCCCACCATGCCAGGAGCGCCAGGAGAGTCAGTGCGGGTGCTTGCCCACCGCGACGCCCGGCACCGGCGACGGCCTCGAGGACCTCCCGTGCGCACCGGGCCCGCAGGGGGTCGGGCGGCAGTCCTGCGTCAGGGTCGACGACGGCCGCGAGCGCCGCCGCAGTCCCGACCTCGACCTGCTCCCCCGCGACCGAGGTGGCCGTGAGGGAAGCGAGCTCGTCGTTGCCCGCGACGAACGAGAGCAGCACCGCGTCCCGGACGGGGACGCACTCGAGCGCGACCTCGAGACGTCCCAGGATCGTCGCCTGCACGGGAGCGGGGTGCGTCGACCGGCCGCCCGGGGCGCCCTGGGCGAGCGCACGGCAGCGCTCCTCGACGTGCGCGGTCGCCGCACGCCATGCGTCGAGCCCTTCCTGGCGCCAGGCGGCGAGCGCGTCGTGGTCGTGCGTCGCGAGCGCGGCGTCCCGTCGGGCTCGCCAGCGGGCCGCGGCCCGGGACGCCCTGCGACGGGCCACGGCGTCGAGCACCGGGACGGCCGTGGCCTGCGCCCGGCTGGACGCCACCGTGGCCCCGGCGAGGACCATGTGCGCCCCGACCTCGGTGGACTCGATCTCCGCGAGCGGGCGCCCCCCGGGCGGGCAGCACCTCCTGTCCACGCAGTCGGCACCGTGGTAGCCGGTCCCCGTGACGACCCAGACCTCGGGCCGCCCGAGGAACCCCTCGGCGGCGTCGGTCCAGTGCTCGACCGCGGCACGCTCGCGCGCGGCGGGCGCACCGCCTGCGCGCAGGTCGACGTCGGCGTAGACCACGAGGACCGCACGGGTGGCACCGTCCGAGGAGAGGTGCGAGACGAGCGTCCTGGCCACCTGGGGACCGTGCTCGAGGTCCGCCAGGTCGTCGAGGTCCACCCGCGCGACGAGCCCGACCCTGCCGCGGGACGTGCGCAGGCTGACCAGGACGCCGCTGTCCTGCGGGCGGTAGCCGAGACGGAAGGGGATGTAGGCGAGGAGCTCCTGGGGCCCGCGAGCCCGGATCGTCGTTGTCATGCCGCCATCCCAGCGCCGTCGCACACCGTGCGAGCCGCGAGGGCGGCCCTGTGGACGATCGGATGGACTGTGGTCGGGCTCGGTACCGCGCACTGACTACGGTGTGGGGGTGCGTCGCTCTTCACCTTCCTCCGGGACACCGTCCGTCCGCCTCCGCGCGACACCGGTCCTCGTCGTCTCGGTCTGCGTCCTGGCCGGCGTGCTCGCGGGCTGCACGGCACCGGCGGACAGGTCGCGCGAGCCGGGCCCCGGGGCCGGGACGTCGTCGTCGGACCCTGTCCTGCCGGTCGACGGGGCGGGGGCCCCCGAGACGCCCATGCCGACGTTCGACGACTCCTCGGTCGCGGGGTCGCTGGTCGAGGGCTTCCCCGCCGACGTCGTCCCCGTCCCGCCGGACGCCGAGGTCCTGGCCAGCTCCGCGGCGGACGTCGAGGGCCTTGCCCTGCGCCAGGTGACGCTCAACCTGTCCTCCCCCGCAGCCGTCCAGGAGATCCTGGACTTCTACGCGCAGTCGATGACCGCGGCAGGCTTCGCCGCGCTGCCCGGCAGCGTCCCCGGGGGTCTCAGCGGCCAGGTCGCCTTCAACCGGGCCACGGCCGACGGGGCGACCGAGACCCTGTCCGTCGGGGTCCTCGACACGACCGACGCACGCCTGGTCACGATCAGCGGCCAGGTCGTGCCGCCCGCGTGACCTAGGCTGCCCTCATGCCTGCCGACGCCCCCGCGCCCGCTCCCTCCCTGCCTGTCGACCGCGAGAACCTCCGTCCCGACGTCGACGCCGCCCTCCGCGCCTTCCTCGACGACCAACGGGTCCACCTCGCGTCCCTCAGCGAGGACGCCGCGCCGCTGGCCGAGGCGACCGCGGCCCTCCTCACGGGGGGCAAGCGCCTGCGGGCCGCGTTCTGCTACTGGTCCTGGCGGGCACACGGCGGCCAGGTCGACGACGGCAGGCGGCCTGCCGCCGTCCGCACCGGCGCGGCGCTCGAGCTGTTCCAGGCCGCAGCGCTGTTCCACGACGACGTCATGGACAACTCGGACACCCGCCGCGGCGCCCCGGCGGCCCACCGGGCGTTCGCAGCCCGCCACCGCGAGGCCGGCTGGTCGGGCAGCGACGTCCAGTACGGCTCGTCGAGCGCGATCCTGCTCGGCGACCTGTGCCTCATCGCGAGCCAGGCCGAGATCCGTGCAGGACTCGTCGGGCTCCCCGAGGACGTCGCGCTGCGCACCCGCGCGCTGTTCGACGACATGCAGACCGAGGTGACGGTCGGCCAGTACCTCGACGTGCTGGCACAGGCCGTCCCGTGGGGCGTCGACCTCGACGCCGACGAGGCGCGGGCCCGGGCCGTGATCCGTTCGAAGTCCGCCCGGTACAGCGTCGAGCACCCCCTCGCGCTCGGTGCGGCGATCGCCGGGGCCCCTGCCGAGGCCCTTGCCACGGTCCCCACGTACGGGCTGCCGCTGGGCGAGGCGTTCCAGCTGCGCGACGACGTGCTGGGGGTCTACGGCGACCCGTCGGTCACGGGCAAGCCCGCGGGCGACGACCTGCGCGAGGGAAAGCGCACCGTCCTCGTCTCACGGGCCCTGCGCACCGCGACCCCGACGCAGCGCGCGCTGCTCCTGGAGTCGCTCGGGGACCCCGATCTCGACCAGGACACGGTCGAGACCCTGCGCGGAGTCCTGGTCGAGACCGGCGCCGTGGACGCGGTCGAGCGCCTCATCGCCGACCTCACGGACGAGGCCTTCGCCGCGCTCGACGCGGCGGGCCTGGCCTCGCCCGGGACCGAGATGGTCGCCGAGCTCGCGCGCGCCGCCGTCCAGCGTTCGGCCTGAGGCGGGCGCTCGTCGTCGGGCGCAGCCCCCGGTGGGGGCCACCCGTCGACGCGGCGACGACGTCAGAGCAGAGCCTGCGCCACGCGCCGGACCTCTGCCTTGCGACCGGCACGCAGGGCCGCCATGGGCGTGGTCCCCAGCGCCTCGTCGGGCGAGAAGAGCCACTCGAGGATCTCGACGTCCGAGTACCCGAAGTCGGTCAGCAGGGCGATCGTGCCCTGGAGCGACATGAGGACCACCTTGCGGCCCTCGTCGGGGTTCTCGGGCGCGGGCTTGGCGTTGGCAGGGTTGGCCAGGTGCGCCGGGACCACGAACGCCGCGGGGATCTGGAACGAGGAGCGCTCGCCGCGCTTGACGCCGACCACACGCCTGTCCTGGGCGATCTTGCGGGCCTGGGTCATGTCGGTGCCGAGCACCTCGGCGAGGTCGGGAAGGGTCAGCCACTCGGTCACGAGCTGCTCGAGGTCAGTCACGTCAGTCACGGGTCAAGCCTACGGGGCGCGCGGGCTCGCGCCCGCCGGGGCTTCGTCACGCTCCGTCCGCACGACCCGCACACCGCCCGAGCACGGCCTCACCTGTTCCGTGCGCCAGGACGCCTAGACTTCCGACGTGGCAACTATGACCTCTGATCCGTTCGTCGGCCGCCTGGTCGACGGGCGGTACCACGTCGTCTCCAGGATCGCGCGCGGCGGGATGGCGACCGTGTACCTGGCCGTGGACCGACGCCTCGACCGGGAGGTCGCGCTCAAGGTCATGCACCCGCACCTCGCGGAGGGCACCGACGGTGGAGAGTTCGTCGCACGCTTCCGGCGCGAGGCACGCGCCGCCGCGCGACTGGCCCACCCCGGTGTGGTCGCCGTGTACGACCAGGGGATCGACGGCGAGACCAGCTACCTGACCATGGAGTACGTGCCCGGCACGAACCTCCGCCACGTCCTGCAGGACGAGGGATCGCTCAGCGTGGGTCGCACGCTCGACCTGCTCGAGGAGATCCTGGACGCTCTCGCCGCAGCCCACCGCAAGGGGCTGGTCCACCGCGACGTCAAGCCCGAGAACGTGCTCCTCGACGAGTCCGGACGGGTCAAGGTCGCGGACTTCGGCCTCGCCCGCGCCGTCAGCGAGGGCGCGTCGACCGCGACGAGCACCATTCTCGGCACCGTGGCCTACCTCGGCCCCGAGCTCATCACGGCGGGCCGCTGCGACGCACGTACCGACGTGTACTCCGTGGGCGTGCTCGCGTACGAGATGCTCACGGGCCGGCACCCGTTCACGGGCGAGACGCCTCTTCAGATCGCGTTCCAGCACGTCAACTCCGACGTCCCGGCGCCGTCCGACCTCGAGCCGTGGATCCCTGCCGAGGTCGACGTGCTCGTGTGCGCCCTCGCGGCGCGCTCGCCGCAGGACCGACCGGTCGACGCCTCGGCTGCCCTCGCCCTGGTCCGCCAGACCCGGCAGGTGCTCGACCCCGCGGTGCTCGAACGGCGCTCGTCGACCGCGGCGCCGAGCACCGCCTCGGCGGCCGGCGCCAACCCGGCGCCGAGCGCCGGCTCCCCCGACACGGCCGTGCTCGGCGTCGCGACGGCGGCCCTCGTGGGCGCCCGCCCGGTCGTCGTCGACGCGGGCACGCAGCACACCCTCGCACTAGACCGCGACGCGCTCGCCGCGCACGGCGCCGGTCCCGACGACGGCGCGGGCGACGACCCGCTTCCCGGTCCTCGCCGCCGCCGCCGCGGCTGGTGGTGGGGTCTGGCGATCGTCCTGCTCCTCGTGGGCGCCGTCACGGGCGCCTCGTGGTGGTTCCTGAGCGGCCCGGGGGCCTACACGGTCGTGCCCGGCGGACTCGTCGGAGCCCCGCAGGCCGGGGCGCAGCAGACGCTCGTCGCGGTCGACCTCCGCAACGAGGTCACGGAGGCCTACGACGACACGTTCGCCGCGGGGACGGTCATCTCGACCGATCCCGAGGCGGGCAAGAAGGTCCGCAAGGACGGCACGGTGCATCTGCTGGTCTCGCTCGGCGTCAAGATGATCGAGATCCCCTCGGGCCTCGTGGGCAAGCCGCTCGACGAGGCCACCGAGGCGTTGAAGGACGCCGGCTTCACCGTGGGCGACCCGGTCGACGCGTACAGCGACACGGTCCCGGCAGGGATCGTGACGGGCGTGTCCGAGCCCGAGGGCAGCTCCGTGGCCCACTCGACCGTCCCGGTGCTGACCGTCTCGCAGGGCCCTGCCCCCGTGACGGTCCCGCAGGTCGTGGGTGTCGAGAAGGATGCCGCGCTCGCGACCCTCACCGGCCTCGGCCTCGACCCGAGCTCGACCGACGACTACTCGGAGACCGTCGCCGCAGGCCTGGTCATCAGCCAGACCCCGGAGAACGGCACCGAGGGGCACCGGGGCGACAAGGTCGCGCTCGTGATCTCGCTCGGCCCGCCGCTGGTCGAGATCCCCAGCACGTACGGGCGCAACGTCACCGAGGCCGAGAAGATGCTCAAGGACGCGGGCTTCGCGGTCGAGATCCGGCACCCCCAGGGGATCAGCCCGCTCAACATCGTCTACGCGCAGGACCCGGCGGGAGGCTCGGGAAAGACCGCGCCCAAGGGGTCGACGATCGTCATCAACGTCTTCTGACCGGGCCGAACCGCTCTCCCCCACCACGGCGCAGCCCGACGGCGGCGCACCTGCAGGTGCGCCGCCGTCGGGCTGCGTGGGGTCGAGCTGCGGAGGACCTGCCCGCGGGAGGGCACCGGCTCAGCGGGCCTGGAGCATCTCCGCGACCTGGAACGCCATCTCGAGCGACTGCTGGTGGTTCAGGCGCGGGTCCACGAGGGTCTCGTAGCGCAGGGCGAGGCCCGCGTCGTCGATCTCCTCGCTGCCGCCGAGCACCTCGGTCACGTCGTCACCGGTCAGCTCGACGTGCAGGCCACCGGGCACCGTGCCGAGAGCGCGATGGACCTCGAAGAAGCCGCGCACCTCGTCCAGGACGTCCTCGAGGCGGCGGGTCTTGTAGCCGCTGGCCGACGTGATGGTGTTGCCGTGCATGGGGTCCGTGACCCACGTGACCGGGGCACCGGACTCGCGCACGGCCTCGACGAGCGCGGGCAGCGCGTCCCGGATCTTGCCCGCGCCCATGCGCGTGATGAACGTCAGCCGGCCCGGGACCGCGTCCGGGTTGAGCTTGTCGATCAGGCGCAGCGCGTCGTCGGGGGCCGTGGTCGGACCGAGCTTGACCCCGATCGGGTTGGCCACGCGCGACAGGAAGTCGACGTGCGCGCCGTCGAGCTGGCGCGTCCGCTCCCCGATCCACAGGAAGTGGCCCGAGGTGTCGTAGGCGTCGCCCGAGCGCGAGTCGATGCGCGTGAGCGAGCGCTCGTAGTCGAGGATGAGCGCCTCGTGGCTCACGAAGAACTCCACCGTGCGCAGCGCGTCGAAGTCGACGCCGCACGCCTTCATGAAGCGGATCGCGCGGTCGATCTCCGCGGCCGTGCTCTCGTAGCGCGCGTAGGCGGGGTTGCGCATGAAGCCGCGGTTCCACTCGTGCACCTGGCGCAGGTCGGCGAAGCCGCCGCCGGTGAACGCCCGGACCACGTTGAGCGTGGCCGAGGAGATCCGGTAGGCCTGCATCAGGCGCTCGGGGTCCGGCACGCGGTCCTCGGGGGTGAACGCGTGCCCGTTGACCATGTCGCCCCGGTATGCGGGCAGCGTCACGCCCTCGCGCGTCTCGTCGTTCGAGCTGCGCGGCTTGGCGTACTGCCCCGCGAGCCGGCCCATCTTCACGACGGGCATGCTCGCGCCGTGCGTGAGGATCACGGCCATCTGCAGGATGGTGCGCACCTTGTTGCGGATGCGCAGGGCGTTCGCGTCCGCGAACGTCTCGGCGCAGTCGCCGCCCTGCAGGAGGAAGGCCTCGCCCCGGCCCGCGGCGGCGAGCCGCGAGCGCAGGGTGTCGGCCTCGGTGGGGACCACGAGCGGCGCGGAGGCCGCGAGCCGCGCGGACACGTCCGCGAGGGCCGCGGCGTCGGGCCACGTGGGTTGCTGCTGCGCGACGAGGGAACGGAACGCGTCCAGTCCCTGGCTGATCTCCGCGCCGGTCGTGGTCGCCATCAGCGGATCAGTGCTCCGCGGGTGCAGCCGGCACGAGCGGCTGGCCGATCTCGCCCAGCAGGTCGCCGAACCACGGCTGCGAGACGTCGAACGCCTTGCCGCCGGCGATGCGCGGGAACTCGATCGCGCGCAGGCGGTCGCCGTTCTCCTCGTCGTGGCCGATCACGCCCGACTCGCCCTTGAACGCGCAGTCGACCGCGAGGTCCGTCATCGACTTGATGAGGCGCAGGTCCTCGGCGTTCGCGGCAGCGGCGCGCGAGTAGTAGCCCGACTTCTGGACCATGGTCTTCTCGGCGCCGAGCTTCTCCGCGAACTGCTTGGCGAACCAGGCACCCGGGTTGATGGTGTCGAGCTTGACGTGGCCGAACGGGTCGCGCTCGACCGTCTCGCCCGACGCCTCGAGCTGCGCGACGATCTCGTTCATGCCGGCACCCTCGGACAGGAAGATGTTGACGTTGCCGACCTCGTCCATGACGGTACGCAGGCGCGCGGCCTCGGCCTCGATGTCGAGCGCGAGCTCGGGCACGAAGACCGCGTGGATGTCCCACCGCTCCTTGGTCAGGCCGATGCCCGGGACCCACTCCTGCGTGTCGAGCCACTTGCGGTACTCGGCGGCCGAGGCGGCGGTCAGCCAGCCGCAGTGACGGCCCATGACCTCGTGCACGATCAGCATGCGGGGGCCCGAGCGGTGCTCGCCGATGATGTTGCGCGCGAACCCGGCGGCCTCCTCGGCCGCGGTCCACGCGCCGAGGGACTGACGGATCGGGATCACGTCGTTGTCGATCGTCTTGGGCAGGCCCACGACCGTGAGCTCGTAGTCGTTCTCGTGGAGGTAGGCCGCGAGGTCTGCCGCCGTGGTGTTCGTGTCGTCGCCGCCGATGGTGTGCAGGACGTCGACGCCGTCGGCCTTGAGCTGCTCCGCGGCGACCTGCAGCGGGTCCTGGCCCTCCTGGACGAGGCCGCGCTTGACGCAGTCCTTCGCGTTGGTGAGCTTCACGCGCGAGTTGCCGATCGGCGAGCCGCCGAAGCGGTGCAGGACGCCCGCCTTCTTGCGGGTCTCGGCGTCCACGACGATCTTGGTGCCGGTCAGCAGGCCGTGGTAGCCGTGCTGGTAGGCGATGATCTCGACCTCGGGGGCGAGCTCGGTGTAGCGCTCGATCAGGCCACCCACGGCGGAGGACAGGCACGGGGCGAACCCGCCGGCCGTCAGGAGTGCGACGCGACGGACCTGCCGACGATCAGACATAGCAAAGGAGCCTCTCGTTGAAGGATGCCGCCGTGCCTGCGTCGTTCGACGCCGGGGATCACCCGGGGCAGCGGGACGGCCTGCTCCCTCAGTCTACTGACGGCGCGGGCTCTTCCTGCGGCGGTTCCGGAACCTGGACGTCCGGGACCGGCCTGCCACCAGGGGCTGCGGGCGAGGCCGGGGGTGTGGTAGCGGCGGGCCCGGCGGCGAGGCGCGCCTTGGCCGTCGCGGCGTAGATGTCGACGTACTCCTGGCCCGACAGGCTCATGATCGCGTACATGATCTCGTCGGCGACCGAGCGCAGGATGAAGCGGTCGTTCTCCATGCCCTGGTAGCGGCTGAAGTCGAGCGGCTCGCCGATCACGATCCCGATGCGCATGGGCTTGGGGATGACCTTGCCGATGGGCTGTGCGATGTTGGTGCCGATCATCGCGACGGGGACCACGGGCGCTCCGGACTCGAGCGCGAGCCGCGCCACGCCGGTCTTGCCGCGGTACAGGCGCCCGTCGGGGCTGCGCGTGCCCTCGGGGTAGATGCCGAACAGCTCGCCCTCGCCGAGGACGCGCAGGCCCGTGGTGAGCGCGGCCTCGCTGGCCTTGCCGCCCGCGCGGTCCACCGGGATGGTCCCCACGCCGCGCATGAACCCGGCCGTCAGACGCCCTTTGATCCCCTTGCCCGTGAAGTAGTCGGACTTGCCGAGGAACTGCACCTTGCGGTTCAGCACGAGAGGCAGGATGAACGAGTCGATGACCGCGAGGTGGTTGCTCGCGAGGATCGCGCCGCCCTCGTCGGGGACGTTCTCGATACCGCGCGTCCACGGACGGTAGAGCAGCCGGAGCAGGGGGCCGACCATCACCTGCTTCATGAACCAGTAGAACAACGTTCCTCCTTGGTGGCCCTCGCGAACACGAGGCGCTCTTCCGACTCTAGAGTGAACCCCATGGCCGCACCGAATGCAGGACCGCAGGGTGAGAACGACGGGAAGGACGACGCGACCGACCCGACCGACGGTGGATCGACCGACGGGTCGAGCACTCCCCACGACGACCTTCCCGACGTCGACGCCCGCTGGGCCGACATCGTCGCGGACCTCTCGGACGTGTCCGCAGCGGCGGAGTCCGCGGCCGCGGAGTCCGCCGCCGGCACGGCCCGTACGGCGCCCTCCGGTCCGCGCGACCTGCACGAGACCTTCCCCGTCGCCCCCTGGGTCCAGGCTCCGGGGCCTCGGGACTGGCCGACGACGCCCGAGGTCGAGGACCTCGAGGACGCCGAGAGCCACTTCACTCCCCCGGACCCTGAGATCGGGATGGGACGCGACCCGCTCATGACCATGGCCTGGGGCCTCGTCGCGGGCATCCCGGTCCTGCTGCTCGTCGGCATGGTCGTGCTCCGACCTTTCCCGACGATCGTCGCGCAGGTCGCGGGCGGGCTCTTCCTCGCCGGCCTGGCCGTGCTGCTCTGGCGCATGCCGCACCGCCGCGAGGACGACCACGCGGGTCCGGGCGCCGTCGTCTGAGGGTGCGGCGCCGTCGGGCCCGAGCGGCGCGACCGGCGGGACGCACTGCCCTGCCCGACGACGTCGCTCCCCGCGCGCAGCACGGCCCCGGCCTCACGTGGAGGGCGGGGCCGTGGCCGGGCGGGGCGACTAGCTGCGGGCGAGGTCCGCCGCACCGACGATGCCGGCCTCGTTGCCCTGCTGGGCGAGGTCGATCTGCGCCTCGGGACGGTGGCCGCGGGCCGAGAGCTGGTCCGCGAAGGCCTTGCGGACCGGCTGGAGCAGCAGGTCGCCCGCCGCACCCACGCCGCCGCCGATCACGATGAGCTCGGGGTCGAGCAGCGCCGTGACCGACGCGGCCCCCTCGCCGATCCAGCGGCCCAGGGTCGCGAGCAGCTCGATCGCGAGCTCGTCGCCCGCCTGCGCGGCCTGCGTGATCTGGGGACCGTTGAGCTTGGACGGGTCGCCGCCCGCGAGCTCGAGGAGGGCACCCGCACGGTCGGGCTGGGCGATGAGCGCGGCCTGGCCGTCGCGCACGAGAGCGCTCCCGGAGGCGTACTGCTCCCAGCAGCCCTCGTGGCCGCAGCCGCAGTAGTGACCGCCGGGCACGACGCGCATGTGGCCGACCTCGGCCGCCACGCCCCAGCGCCCGCGCACGAGCTTGCGGTCGACGATGATCGCGCCGCCGAGCCCCGTGCCGACCGTGAGCATGAGCATGTCGGAGGCGTCGCGGCCCGCGCCGAACGCGAACTCGGCCCAGCCGGCGGCGTTGGCGTCGTTCTCGACGACGATCTTGACGTCGTCGTCGCCGATCAGCGTGCGGACCTTGTTGGCGAGGGGGTACTCGCGCCACGCGATGTTGGGGGCGAAGAGGACCGACGTGCGGTCAGGGCTCACGAAGCCGGCCGCGGCCAGGCCCATGGCCTCGACCTGGAACTCCTGGGACAGCTCCGCGTAGACGTCCGCGACCGCCGCGTCGATGCTCGCGACGTCGTCGGGCTCGGTGTCGCGACGCGTCTGCGCGAGGATCGTGCCGTTCTCGTCGACCACACCCGCGGCGATCTTCGTTCCGCCGATGTCGACTCCGATGGCATGCATGTCAGGTCCTCACTCACGTAGCGGTCTGGAACTCCCGATGAGAACACCAGCCGGTAACGGTTGTGCACCGCCTCGGCATCGGTTCTGCGTACGTCCGTCGGCTCCGAAGTCCGGTCGCTCCCGGTCTTCACCCAGGTACGGCCTGAAATCTTGCGCAACAGCGCACAGCACCATGAAGAGTACCGACTCGGAGGCGGTCAACGACACTTGCGACCTGTGGGTACTGTTCTCACACCGTCGACTTCTGCCACTGGAGCCAGCATGGACGAGTTCAGCGCACCGCGCATCATCGATGTCGATCCTCTCGACAACCTCAACGACCTCTTCGCGACCCGCGTCGCCGCCGGGCCAGACCTCCCCATGATCGAGGTCAAGAGCGGGCCGGGCGCCCCCTGGAAGACCCTCTCGGCGCGGGAGGTCGACACCGACGTCGTCTCCGTGGCCAAGGGCCTCGTCGCGCTGGGCATCGAGCCCGGCGACCACGTCGGCATCATGTCCCGCACGCGCTACGAGTGGACGCTGCTCGACTGGGCGACCTGGGCGGCGGGCGCCGTCCCCGTGCCCCTGTACGAGACCTCGAGCGCCGAGCAGGTCCAGTGGATCCTCTCCGACGCGGCCGTCAAGCTGCTCGTCGTCGAGTCCGCCGCGAACGCCGCGACCGTCGCCGAGGTCCGCGACCGGGCCCCTGGGCTCCGCGACGTGTTCGTCATCGACGACGGCGGGATCGCCGCGCTCAAGGAGGCGGGCAAGGACGTCACCGACGACGAGATCGCCCGCCGCCGGGGCCTCGCGAACCTCGCGGACGTCGCGACCATCATCTACACCTCGGGCACGACCGGCCGCCCCAAGGGCGCCGAGCTCACGCACGAGAACTTCTACTCGCTGACCGTCAACGCGGTCGAGGCCCTGCCCGAGGTCTTCGCCGAGGCCAACGGCCGCACGCTGCTCTTCATGCCGCTCGCGCACGTGTTCGCGCGCTTCATCGGCGTGCTCGTGGTCGCGGGTGGCACGGTGCTCGGCCACACCCCCGACACCAAGACCCTCCTCGAGGACCTCGGCGAGTTCAAGCCGACGTACATCCTCTCGGTGCCCCGCGTGTTCGAGAAGGTCTACAACTCCTCGGAGCAGAAGGCCGCCGCTGGCGGCAAGGTCAAGATCTTCCACTGGGCCGCCGCGACCGCGATCGCCTGGTCGCGCGCGCTCGACGACCCCAAGGGGCCGGGCCTCGGGCTCAAGATCCAGCACAAGGTCGCCGACGCGCTCGTCTACAAGAAGCTGCGCGCAGCCCTCGGCGGACAGACCAAGTGGGCCGTCTCGGGCGGCGCACCGCTCGGCGAGCGACTGGGCCACTTCTACCGCGGCATCGGCGTGCGCATCCTCGAGGGCTACGGCCTGACCGAGTCCACGGCCCCGACGTCGGTCAACCGCCCCACGGCGACCAAGATCGGGACCGTCGGCCCCCAGCTCCCCGGCTGCGGCGCGAAGATCGCGGAGGACGGCGAGATCCTCCTCCAGGGCCACCACGTCTTCCGGGGCTACCACAACAACCCGCAGGCCACGGCCGACGCGTTCGTCGACGGCTGGTTCCGCACGGGCGACCTGGGCTCGCTCGACGAGGACGGCTTCCTGCGCATCACGGGGCGCAAGAAGGAGATCATCGTGACCGCGGGCGGCAAGAACGTCGCCCCCGCCGTGCTCGAGGACCGCATCCGCGCGCACGCGCTCGTGAGCCAGTGCGTCGTCGTCGGGGACGGACAGCCGTTCATCGGCGCCCTCGTGACGCTCGACCCCGAGGGCCTGCCCGGCTGGCTCGCGATGCACGGCAAGGAACCCATGAGCGTCGACGCCGCGGCGCTCGACGTCGACGTCCTCGCGGCGCTCGACACCGCGGTGGACCGCGCCAACAAGGCCGTCTCGCGCGCCGAGTCGATCCGCAAGTTCACCATCCTGGCCACGGACTTCACGGTCGAGAACGGCTACCTGACGCCGTCGCTCAAGGTCAAGCGCAACGTCGTGCTCAAGGACTTCTCGGTCGAGGTCGACGCGATCTACTCGGGCGTGCCCGCGCAGTGATCTGACGTGACCTGAGACGCCCGCACGACGGGCACGACGGGCACGACGGCCGGTCCCCACCAGGGGGGGCCGGCCGTTCTCGCGCCGTCGCGAGGCCGCCGATCACGATCGCCCCGCCCACCGACGGTGACGCGCCCGCCGACCCGTCAGAGCCGCGCGAGCCGCCCGACGAGCGCGGGCGAGCCGATCGCCACCGCGCCCATGGCCTGGACGTCGTCGGCGACCTCGCGGTCGCTCGTGACGACGGCCACGGGCCGCCCCTCGGGCTCTGCGGCGACCAGGCGCCGGATCAGGTGGTCGGCGATCTCCCCCGACGAGAACAGGACCCGGACCCCGCGCGTGCTCGCGGGCGGCATGTGGCCCAGCTCCTGGCCGTCGAAGCAGCACGTGACCTCGGCGCCCGTGCGCGAGGCGATGCGGACGAGCCCGTCGACGAGGCGGCGTCTCTGCTGCGCGAGCGTGAGCGTGCCGAAACCCGTCTTGCTGACGTTGTACCCGTCGACGATCAGGTGCATCTGGGGCACGGCGAGCACGTCGTCGAGCAGCGCCGGGTCGTCGCCCGCGCGCCCGCGCGAGCCCGGTCGCGTCGTGCTGCCCGTGCCGTGGCCAGCGGCGTCGACCTCGAGGGGAGCCACGGTGTCGCCGGGCCGCAGCGTGGTCGGGGGGATCCCGAGCTCTCGGCGGAGCCCGACCGCTGCGTCGACGACCGTCTCCAGCAGCAGTCGCGCCCGAGCGTTGGCGAGCTCGGCCCCGGTATGCGTGAGCGTGCGGGCCTCGTCGCGGGCAGCGTGGGCGCGTTCGAGCGCGACCGCGGCCTCGCGCCGCTCGGCGGCGGCCTGGGTGGCGAGCGCCTCGGCGGCCTGCGTCCGCGCGTCGGCCTCGGCGCGGGCGGCGCGCGCCTCGGAGCGGGCACGGTCGGCGTCCGAGCGCAGCCTGCGCTCGGTACGACGCAGGGTCGCGAGCTCCGCACGGGCCTCCTCGAGCGCGGCACGGTCGGCGGCCGCGGCCTGCCTGGCTGCGTCGAGCTCGGCAAGGGCCCTGTCGCGCTCGGTCACGGCCCGCTCGGCCTCCTGGGCCCGGCGCTGCTCCTGCTCGCGCTCCTGGGCGTCCTGGAGCGCCCGGTCGAGGTAGTCCTCCCAGCCGTCGGGACGCAGCAGGAACGCGCCGACGGCGAGATCCAGGGCGCGTCCCGCCCCGCCGCGGGCGGTCTCGGCCGTGGAGACGAGCTCCCCGCCCTGCCCGACGGCGCCTCTCGCCTCGGGGGCGGACGTGCGGTCGGGAGCGGCGCGGGGCGCCGGAGCGGGCACCTCGCCCACGGTCCGCGTCGCGCTCGCCGGCTCCGCGGAGGCGACCAGGGGCTCGGTCCCCCGGTCGAGCGAGACGGCGCCCGAGCCGGGGGCCCGCTCGTCGTCGCCCGGCCCGGCCGACGTGTCGGGGCCGGTCGTCGCGGTGGTCGCGGCGCCGTCGGGCACGAGCTCGCGCGCCTCGGACGGGTGCGCGGCGCTCCACGCGGCCGCGACCGCGGACCGGAAGGACGGGCTCGTCTCGAGCGCCTGCCAGAGCGGCACCGCTCCTGATGCCGCGCGCCGGCGCGGCGCGAACGTCCTGACGCGGCGCAGCGCGACCGGGACGGTCGCGGGGTCCCACGCGCCCAGGACGCGCGCGGCCAGCTCGAGGAGCTGGGTGCGGACCTCGGGCGGGACCGGCGGACGTGCGACGTCACCCTCCGGAGACGACCCCGCGGACGCACCCGGGATCTCGACCGAGCGCGGCACAGCGTCCTTGTTGTCCCGACTCGTCCCATCCATGGGTCAACACTACGGGCGAACGGGGCGTCGGGTCCTGACGGCGCGGCGCGGGCGTGCACCGCGTCCCGCGCGGCCGCCACCGACCGTGTCGGTGCCCCCGGGTACGTTCGGGCCCATGTCGTCCCCGACCGCCGCAGCCTCGGCCGCTCCCCCGCAGCTCTCGGTCCGTTCGTTCACCCCCGACGTCGTCCCCGGGAGCATCCCCGTCCAGCTCGGCCTCGACGAGCTGGGCACCCCCCTGCAGGACGTCACGTTCGTGGTCGTGGACCTCGAGACGACGGGCGGCTCGCCCGCCTCGTCGGGCATCACGGAGATCGGCGCGGTCAAGGTCCGTGGCGGGGAGGTCCTCGGTGAGTTCCAGACCCTCGTCAACCCCGGCACCCCCGTCCCGGCGTTCATCGCCCGCCTGACCGGGATCAGCACCGCGATGGTCGCGACCGCGCCCCCGATCCAGGCCGTGCTGCCCTCGTTCCTCGAGTTCTCCCGGGGAGCGGTCCTGGTCGCGCACAACGCACCGTTCGACATCGGCTTCCTCAAGGCTGCCGCGCGCGACGCGGGCTACGACTGGCCGGGCAACCAGGTCCTCGACACCGTCCCCCTCGCCCGTCGGGTCGTGACCCGCGACGAGGCCCCCAACCACAAGCTCTCGACGCTCGCCGCGCTCTTCCACGCGGCCGTGACGCCCGAGCACCGGGCGCTGGCCGACGCGCGCGCCACGGTCGACGTCCTGCACGCCCTGCTCGAACGGCTCGCCCCGTTCGGCATCACGCACCTCGAGGACCTCGCGACCGCGACGGACCCCGTCCCGCCGGACGTGCGGCGCAAGCGCACGCTCGCCGACGGCCTGCCCGACGCCCCCGGGGTCTACCTGTTCCGCGGACCGGGCGAGGAGGTCCTGTACGTGGGCACCTCCACCTCGATCCGCCGCCGGGTCCGCAGCTACTTCACGGCCGCCGAGAAGCGCAGCCGGATGACCGAGATGGTGCGCATCGCGCACGCCGTGACGCCCGTGGTGTGCGCGACCGTGCTCGAGGCCCAGGTGCGCGAGCTGCGGCTCATCGCCGAGCACTCGCCCCGCTACAACCGTCGCTCCAAGTTTCCCGAGCGCATGAGCTGGGTGCGCCTGACGCGCGAGCACCACCCGCGGCTCTCGATCGTCCAGGACGTCAGGCCCGACGCCGCGCACATCGGCCCCTACTCGTCACGGCGCCAGGCCCAGCAGGCGATCGACGCGCTGCACGACGCGCTCCCCCTGCGCCAGTGCACGCCCCGCCTGCCGCTGCTGCCCTCCCCGGGGGCCAGCGCGTGCGCGCTGGCCGAGATGGGACGGTGCGGTGCGCCCTGCACGACAGCACAGGAGCCGCAGGGCTACCCCGCCGTGGTGGGACGCGCCCGCCGGACGCTGCTCGCGGACCCGAGCGACGTCGTCGACCCCCTGACCGCGCGGATCGCCGCGCTCGCCGCCGACGAACGCTACGAGCAGGCCGCCGAGGTCACCGCGCGCCTCGAGGCGTTCCTGCTCGGGGCGGGACGCGCGCAACGGCTCGGGCCGCTCGCGGAGTGCGCCGAGCTCGTGGCGGCCAAGCCCCTCGACCGGGGCGGGTGGGAGATCGTCGTGGTGCGCCACGCCCGCCTCGCGGCGACCGGGGTCTCAGCCCCGGGGGCCGACCCGTGGCCCACCATCGAGGCCCTCGTCGCGACGGCCGAGGAGGTCGCGCCGCCCGTCGCCCCTGCGCCCGCGTGCCACCCGCACGAGGCCGAGCTCGTGCTCGGCTGGCTCGAGCAGCCCGGCGTCCGGCTCGTCGACGTGACGCACCCGCTCGCCTGGCCCGTCCGCTCGGCGCGCGCCTTCGCGGACCGCGACCGCACCGCGCAGCGCGTCGCCCAGCACGTCGAGGCTAGATTGGACCCCGGTTCGTCGAACGACGAGCCCCGCGCCTCGGACCCGACGGAGGACCCATGCTGACCGCGATCGTGCTGATCGACACCGAACCGAACCTCATCCCCGAGGTGGCCTCGCAGGTCGCCTCGCTCCGAGGTGTCAGCGAGGTCTACTCGGTCACCGGGAAGGCCGACCTCGTGGCCATGGTCCGCGTCAAGGAGCACGACGACCTCGCCGACGTCATCGCCGACCGGGTCAGCAAGATCGAGGGCGTGCTGCGCACCGAGACGTTCATCGCGTTCCGCGCCTACTCCGACGTCGACCTCGAGCAGGCGTTCGCCCTGGGGCTCGACGACTGACCACTGCACGAGGGCGGGGCGTGGACGGTCCCCCGTCCGCGCCCCGCCCTCGTCGTCGCCGCTCGCCACCGACGGGTGCCCGTCGGCGCCCCGTCACCCGGGGCGGCGAGCGTGTGTCGTCATCGCGTCGAGGCGGCGACCCAGCGCTCCAGCACGCCCGCCGCCGCACCCGAGTCGACGCTCGTCGCCGCGTGGGCCATGCCCGCGCGCAGACGCTCGACGAGCGTCCCCTCGGCGGTGCCGGGCAGGCTCGCGTCCGCGACCAGTGCGGCCGCGGCGTTGAGCAGCACCGTCTCCCGCACGGGCCCGGCCTCGCCCGCCAGGACGCGTCGTGCGACCTCGGCGTTGAACCTCGCGTCGGCCCCCCGCAGGTCCTCGACCGTGATCCGCTGCAGGCCCAGCTCGGCCGCAGCGTCGAGCGAGCTGGTCGTGACGGAGCCGTCGCGCACCTCCCACACCGTCGAGGTGCCGGTCGCCGCGAGCTCGTCGAGCCCGTCGTCCCCCCGGAACACCAGGGCCGAGGTGCCGCGCGACGCGAAGACACCGGCCACGAGCGGGGCCATGCGCGCGTCCGCGACCCCGACGGCCGTCGCGGCGGGCTGGGCGGGATTCGTCAGAGGACCCAGGAAGTTGAACGCCGTCGGGATCCCGAGCTCCTTGCGCGCGACCGCCGAGTGCCGGAACGAGGGGTGGAAGACCTGCGCGAAGCAGAACGTGATGCCGACCTCCTCGACCAGCTGCGTGACCCGCTCCGGGGACTGGTCGAGGCGGATGCCCAGGACCTCGAGCACGTCGGCCGAGCCCGACGACGACGACGCGGCCCGGTTGCCGTGCTTGACGACGCGGACGCCCGTCCCCGCGATCACGACCGCGGCCATGGTCGAGACGTTGACCGTGTGCGCACGGTCGCCGCCGGTCCCGACGATGTCCACCGCCGGCCCCTGCACCGTGAACCGGGTCGCGTGGGCGAGCATCGCGTCGGCCAGGCCGCGCAGCTCGCCCACGGTCTCGCCCTTGGAGCGCAGTGCGACGAGGAAGGCCGCGAGGCGCACGGGGCTGACCTCTCCCGAGAGCACCATGTCCATGGCCCACGCCGTCAGCTCCGGGGTCAGCTCCCGACCCGCGATGAGCTCGGACAGGAGACCCGGCCACGACGGCGCCGTCTGCTCAGGCACCAGGGAGGCGCCCTGGGGTGCGAGGACGGACGGGACGGTTGCCGGAGTGCCCGGTGTCGTGGTCACGGGATCTGCCCTTCATGAGGTCATTCGATCAGCGAGACGATCGCTCGCTGCAGCTCGATGGCGTCGAACGGCCGGGGGACGGCCTCGTCGGCGAGCGACCACGATGCTAGCCAACCGTCCTGCGGCCTGCCGGTGAGGACCAGAACCGGCGGGCACCGGAAGATCTCGTTCTTGAGCTGGCGGCACAGGCCCATGCCGCCGGCCTTGTCGGCCTCCCCGTCGAGCACCAGGAGGTCCCAGCCGCCCGCGTCGGCCGCGGCCACGACCGCGGTGGAGGTCGCGACCTCCTTCCAGACGATGTCGGGAGCTCCCGCCCGCACGCGACGCCCGACGGCGAGGCGCACCTGCTCGCGCACCGTCACGTCGTCGCTGTAGAGCAGGATGTGCGGCGCGCGCACGGCCTGGACCGGCCCGACCTCGGAGAGCGCGTCCTGCTCCGTGGTGGTGGTCGTCAGGCCGTTCGTCGTCGACGTCATCGTCGCCTCCTTCTGGTTCGGGTCTCGTCCGGTTCCCGGTCGAGCCTGCTCGTGCCTGCCGGTCGTGCGGTGGTGGACCACCGCGATCGCCGAGCCGGAGGCACAGCACTCCTGGGCATCTTGGCACGTCGGACGCCCGGGCGACATCCTCGCGCGCCGCGACGGACAGGGGCGTTCCAGGCCGTGGTCACGACCCCCGAATTCCCGCCGTTTCATGGCACTTCCCCGTGATCCGTCATGAAGTGCAGGGCTTGGTGGGAGAATCTGGAGACTTTGTGAGATTTGCCGCGCGCCACCCCCCGGATCGGTGGTCCAAAGCACGCCCACGTCGGCCATAATGGCTGATGTGTCGACCGCAACGGCTGCCCCCCACGCCCACCAGCACGTGAGCGTCAACCGACCGAACCCTGTCTCGGTCGGGACGATCGTGTGGCTGGCCAGCGAGCTCATGTTCTTCGCTGGACTGTTCGCTATGTACTTCACCGCACGATCGGTGATACCCGCCGAGGAGTGGGCTTCTCAGACCGAGAAGCTCAACATCCCCTTCGCCGTGATCAACACGTCGGTGCTGGTGCTGTCCTCCGTGACGTGCCAGCTGGGTGTCCTCGCGGCGGAGCGTTTCCAGCCCGTCCGCACCGGATCGATCTTCCAGGTCAACCGGTGGGGGATGAACGAGTGGATCACGCTCACGTACCTCATGGGTGCGTTCTTCATCGGCGGTCAGGTCTACGAGTACGCCGAGCTCGTGCACGAGGGACTCACCATCTCGTCGCACCCCTACGGCTCGGTCTTCTTCCTGGCAACGGGCTTCCACGGACTCCACGTCGTGGGTGGTCTGATCGCCTTCCTGTTCCTTCTCGGTCGGTCCTTCGCCGCCAAGAACTTCGGGCACCACGAGGCCACCACCGGCATCGTGACGTCCTACTACTGGCACTTCGTCGACGTCGTGTGGATCGCACTCTTCTTCGTGATCTACATCCTCCGCTGACGCGGTGACGCCCGCGGCACCGATGCCCGGACAACCACATCTGCCCCCTGCACCCCCCACTTGCGAGACGAGGATCATTTCGTGAAGGCACTCGCCGCCCGCAGACACCACCGCTTCGCACCGGTCGTGCTGCTGCTGCTGGCGCTGCTGGTCACCGGCGGCGTCTACGCCGCCTTTGCCCCGAGTCCAGCCAGCGCTGACACCGCCAGCACCGAGGACATCGAGACAGGCCAGAAGCTTTTCCAGGCGAACTGCGCCACCTGCCACGGCCCCAACGCCGAGGGGTCGGACACCGTTCCGTCCCTCGTCGGCGTGGGAGCGGCCGCTGTCGACTTCCAGGTGTCGACGGGTCGTATGCCCATGCAGATGGAAGGCCCCCAGGCCATCCAGAAGCCGCGCCAGTTCGACGAGGAGCAGACCGCGCAGCTCGCCGCGTACGTCGCCTCCCTGGGCGCCGGCCCGGCGATCCCCACGGACGAGCAGGTCGACGCCGCGCTCGGAGACCCGTCGAACGGTGCTGCGGTCTTCCGCACCAACTGCGCGATGTGCCACAACGCCGTCGGAGCGGGCGGCGCCCTGTCCGAGGGCAAGTTCGCGCCCGCGCTGTGGGACACCTCGGAGCGCAACATCTACCAGGCCATGCAGACCGGCCCGCAGTCCATGCCGGTGTTCAACGACATGAACATCACGCCCGACGAGAAGCGCGACGTCATCGCGTACCTCGTCGAGCAGCGTGAGGGCTCCGCCGGTGGGCTGGACCTTGGTTCTCTCGGCCCCGTCAGCGAGGGCCTCTGGGTGTGGATCGTGGGCATGGGTCTACTGATCGGCGCCGCCGTGTGGATCGGAGCGAAGTCGTCGTGAGCGACAACCAGAACTCGACGGACCTGACCAAGCAGGACGGGCGCGAGCTCGACCGCTTCCAGGATCCGGGTATCCCGGCTCACAAGAGCCGGATGGCAGACCGTGACCCCCAGGCCGCCAAGCGTGCCGAGAAGCAGGTCGTGATCCTCTTCACGATCTCGATCATCGGCACCATCGGCATGCTGGTCGCGTTCTTCGCGCTGCCCGACGACACCTCGATCGCGGGGATCCGCACGGCCAACCTGATCATCGGTCTCGGCCTGGCCTTCTCGCTGCTCGGCATCGGTCTCGCAGCGGTCCACTGGGCCAAGACCCTCATGTCGGACCACGAGCACGTCGACGAGCGGCACGCCCAGCGCAGCTCGGACGCCGTCCGCGCCGAGGCCGTGCAGGCCCTGACCGAGGGTGCCCAGGACTCGGGCATCGCCCGTCGTGGCGTGCTCAAGGGCGCGGTCGTCACCGCCCTCGCGCTCTTCCCGCTCGCGATCGCTGTTCCCCTCGTGGCCGAGGTGGGTGGAGACTGGAACGTCAACAAGTTCCGCCACACGCTCTGGAAGCCCAAGATGCGCCTCGCGCTCGACCCCTCGGGCCGCCCGATCAAGGCCGAGGACGTCACGATCGGCAGCGCCTTCCACGTCATCCCCGACGTGCCGGAGGAGGTGCGCACCTCGCACGAGTGGATCTCCGAGAAGGCCAAGGCCATCGTCCTGATGGTCCGTCTCGACCCTCGTGACCTCAAGGAGGCCGAGGACCGCAAGGACTGGTCGTACGACGGCATCGTCGCCTACTCCAAGGTCTGCACCCACGTCGGGTGCCCGGTCGCGCTCTACGAGCAGCAGACGCACCACCTGCTGTGCCCGTGCCACCAGTCGACCTTCGACGTCGCGGACGGCGCCAAGGTCGTCTTCGGCCCCGCCAAGCGGCCGCTCCCTCAGCTGCCGATCACCGTTGACGACGAGGGCTACCTGGTCGCTCAGAGCGACTTCCTGGAGCCCGTCGGACCGAGCTACTGGGAGCGCCTCAAGTGAGCACCAGCACCGCGGGACCCGCTGAAGCGACCGCAGACTATCTGGACCAGCGGACCGGCATCGCCGGGGCCGTCAAGGAGTTC
The DNA here is from genome assembly GCF_014836745.1 of Oerskovia gallyi. Lineage (NCBI taxonomy): Bacteria > Bacillati > Actinomycetota > Actinomycetes > Micrococcales > Cellulomonadaceae > Oerskovia > Oerskovia gallyi. The sequence continues at coordinate 1,876 of NZ_JACSQE010000016.1, read as the reverse complement.
GCCCGCAAGGTCTTCCCGGACCACTGGTCGTTCCTCCTGGGCGAGATCGCCCTCTACTCGTTCGTCGTCCTCATCCTCTCGGGCTTCTTCCTGACGATGTTCTTCGTGCCGAGCATGGGCCTGGTCACGTACCACGGTGAGCCCGCCACGATGAACGGCCAGCTCATGTCCGAGGCCTTCGCCTCGACGCTGCACACCTCGTTCGAGGTGCGCGGCGGTCTGCTGATGCGTCAGATCCACCACTGGTCGGCCCTGCTCTTCATGGCCGCGATCGTGACGCACATGATGCGCGTCTTCTTCACCGGGGCGTTCCGCAAGCCGCGTGAGCTCAACTGGATGGTCGGGTTCCTCCTGATGATCCTGGGGCTCGCCGCCGGCTTCACGGGCTACTCGCTCCCGGACGACGTGCTCTCCGGCAACGGTCTGCGCATCACCGACGGCGTCGTCAAGTCGATCCCGATCATCGGGTCGTACATGTCGTACTTCATCTTCGGTGGCGAGTTCCCGGGCGAGCACATCATCCCGAGGCTCTTCACGCTGCACATCCTCGTGGTCCCGGGCCTGATCCTGGCGCTCGTCGCCCTCCACCTGTTCTTCGTCGTGCTGCACAAGCACACGCAGTACCCCGGTGGCGGCCGCACCAACGCCAACGTGGTCGGCTTCCCGCTGTTCCCCGTGTACGTCGCCAAGGCTGGTGGCTTCTTCTTCGTGGTGTTCGGCGTCATCGCCGCGATGGGCGCCACGATGGCCATCAACAACGTCTGGAACTACGGACCGTACGACCCCTCCCCCGTCTCGGCCGGTGCTCAGCCCGACTGGTACATGCTGTTCCTCGAGGGCTCGCTACGACTCATGCCCGGGCAGACCGAGTACGTGATCGCGGGCTACACGCTCTCGCTCAACATCCTGATCCCCGCGGTCGTGATCCCGGGCCTGCTGTTCACGTTCCTCGCGGTCTACCCGTTCCTCGAGGCCGCCGTGACCAAGGACAAGCGCGAGCACCACGTGCTCGACCGTCCGCGCAACGTCCCGGTCCGCACGGGCCTCGGTGTCGGCTTCCTGACGGCGTTCATCATCCTGGCTCTCGCCGGGTCGAACGACCTCATCGCGACGCACTTCCACCTGTCGATCAACGCGATCACGTGGGTCTTCCGTGTGCTGCTCTTCGTCGGCCCGGTGATCGCCTTCTGGATCACCAAGCGCATCTGCCTCGGGCTGCAGCGCAAGGACCGCGAGCTCGTCCTGCACGGCCACGAGACCGGCCGCATCGTGCGCTTCGCGCACGGTGAGTACATCGAGGTCCACCGTCCGCTCGACGACCAGGAGCGCTGGCTCCGTGTGAACTACACGGCGCACGCTCCCCTGGAGATCGAGCCGGCGACCGACTCTCGCGGTGTCCGCCGCAAGGGTTACAAGAAGGACCGCCGGATGCAGCGTCTGTCGCGCTTCTTCTACGAGGACCGGGTCGAGCCCGTGACCCCCTCGGAGGTGGCCGCGTCCCACTCGCACGGCGAGCACGACGCGCTCGGCGCCGCGGACACCACGCCCGCCGTGGAGTCCGGCTCGGCGGTCGGCGGCGGCAGCCACATCGTCAGCCCTGACGACACCGGCAGCACCAAGCACTGACCCGCTCCCCTCGGAGCAGAACGACCCGTGAGACGGTCCGGCACCCGCCGGAACATCTCACGGGTCGTTCGCGTTCCACGGATGTCGTGTTCGCTCGGTTCGCACCGACCGAACCTTTCGCCACAGATGTCGCACCTGCGCGGTGCGGCGCACCGATCCAGGAGGCACACCGGCATGGCTGTCTACACCCTTCCCGAGCTGTCGTACGACTACGGCGCACTCGAGCCCCACATCTCCGGCCGCATCATGG
>NZ_JACSQE010000015.1:72606-133168 GCF_014836745.1 Oerskovia gallyi | reverse complement strand
CCCCCCCCCCCCCCCCCCCCCCCCCCCGCGTCCTGGGAGGTGCGGGGGTGTGACTCCGCGCACAGCAGATAAGGTTTGCCTTGCTTTGGTGAGGCAGCCCTTATATGGTCCACGGGGCGATGGTCGAGAGACCTGTCGCCATGCGTCGCCATCGCGGGCGACCCTGGACCTTCACAGGAGATCGAGTGCTCATCACGCAACGGGGAGGGCGCCGACGCGCCCTCGCGTCACTCCTGACCGGAGCGCTCGTCGCCGGTCTCACGTTCGTCGGAGTCGCTCCGGCAGGCGCCGCCGCCGACACGGTGTCGGGTGGCAGCGCCACCTGGAACTTCACGGACGGCTGGACGGGCTACGTCACGGGCCCGATCGCCAAGGGGACCGTCACGCCTGCCATGGTCGACGGGAAGTCGGTCTACGAGCCGGCGTCCGGGTCGCTCGACGCGGCGGGCACGGGGACCGTGAGGTTCGCCGGGTCGACCACGTACTCGGGCCACGACGGCGCCCTGGGCCTCACCATCTCGGACCTGACGCTCCGGCTGACCTCCCCGACGGCGGGCGTGCTCACGGCCGACTTCGGGGGCACGATCAACGCGGGCACCGGGAACGACGCGAAGGTCGCCGACGTCACGGTCGCCCCGACGCGGACCGGTGACACCCTGACCCTCGTCGCGAGCGGTACCGTCTCGAACGACCTCGCTGCGGTCTCGGACTACTTCAGCGCGTACGTCGGCAAGCCCATGTCCACCCTGACGGCGACGCTCGATGCGCCGCTCCCGGTGGCCCCCGCGGCGACGACCTCGACCACGCTCGCGGTCTCCCCGGGCGGCACCTCGGTCGAGGGCGCGGCCCTCGCGCTGAGCGCGACGGTCGCACCCGCTGCCGCGGGCGCGGTCGAGTTCTTCGACGGCGCCACGTCGCTCGGCACCGCCACGGTGTCCGACGGCGTCGCCCGCCGCGACGTCACGCCCACGACGGTGGGGGAGCGCTCCTTCACCGCGCGCTTCACCCCGGCCGACGCCGCGGCCTTCACGGCGTCGACGTCCGCCGGCGTCGCGCACACCGTGACGGCCAAGCAGGTCGATCCGCCGGCCCCGGTCGCCGACCCCCAGGTCACGGTCACGCCGAACAAGGACGTCGACCCGGCCGTCGCGAACACGTTCACGATCTCGGGCACCGGTTTCGTCGGAGCGGGCGCGAAGTACGGCGCGTACGTGCTGCTCGGCGAGACCTCGCTCTGGAGCGGCGGCTCGGCGCTTCCCGGCACGGGCTGGCTCCAGCAGGCCTTCGTGCCCGCCGCGCTCGTCAAGGACGGCGCGTTCACGACCACGATCACGGTCCCGGCAGGCACGCTCGACGCGTCGAAGTCCTACCAGGTGGCCACCTCGGCCGCGCACGGGCTGTCGGTCACCGACCGCTCGCTCGACACCCTCACCCCGATCACGCTCCAGGGCGAGGCGCCCACGACCCCGGTGTTCGAGCCGAAGGTCGAGGTTTTCGCCGCTGACGGGAAGACGCCGCTGGGGAACACGGTGGTTCGTCCTGGTGACGAGATCGTCGTGAAGGGCACCGGGTTCGACCCGGCGTCGAACGTCGGTGGGTACGGGAACCCGATCCCGAAGACGCTGCCGCAGGGCAACTACGTGGTGTTCGGTGCGTTCGCGGAGAGCTGGAAGCCGTCTGCCGGGGCGACGGGCGCGGCTCGCAAGGTCGGGTCGCAGGTCTGGGCCTTGTCCGAGACGGTGCTCGAGCAGCTGACTCCGACGAACCAGGCGATCATCCGGGCTCAGTGGGCCGACATCACGGCCGATGGCTCGTTCACGGCCAGGCTCACGCTCAAGGCTCCCGCCGCGCTCGAAGGTGGCCGGTTCGGTGTCTACACCTACGGTGCCGGCGGCGTGACGAACGCTGCTCAAGAGCTCTCCGTCCCCGTGAACTTCACGGAGAAGCCGGCCCCGGTGTTCGAGCCGAAGGTCGAGGTGTTCGCCGCTGACGGGAAGACGCCGCTGGGGAACACGGTGGTGCGTGCTGGGGACAAGGTCGTCGTGAAGGGCACCGGGTTCGACCCGGCCGGAAACGTCGCTCCTGAGGGCAACCGTCCGCCGATCTCGGCGGGCAACCCTGCGGGAACGTACGTGGTCTTCGGGAAGTTCGCCGACGCGTGGAAGCCGTCCACGGGTGCGCCGTCGTCGGCTCGCGTGGTCGGTGACCAGCGGTGGGCGCTCAGCCAGGCGGGGCTCGACGCGATCTCGCCCGCGTTCCAGGGCACCGTGCATGCTCAGTGGGCCGCGGTCTCGCCCGAGGGTGAGTTCACGGCCGAGCTGACGGTCAAGCCCGGGCAGAAGTCGGGCGTGGACGTCGCGTGGCCGGAGACCGGCTCGTTCGGCGTCTACACCTACGGTGCCGGCGGCGTGACGAACGCTGCTCAGGAGCTCGCTGTCCCGGTCAGGTACACCGACGCACCGGCCCCGGCGCCGCTCACGGTCACTCCCGGCTCGGCCGCGGTGAAGGCCGGCGAGAAGGTCACGCTGACGGTCGAGGGGCTCGGGGCGGGCGACTCCGTGTCCTCCGTCCAGGTCGGCGGGGCGTCCGCGACGTTCACCGCGCAGGGCGGGAAGGTCACCGCGACCGTCCCGACGGGCCTGACCCCGGGCGCACACCCGGTCAAGGTCACGAGCGCGCTGGGCGCGACGGGCGAGACGAGCATCACGGTGGTCGGCTCGACGCCGGTCGGAAGCCTCCAGTGGGGCGTCAAGGAGAGCTTCCGTACCTACATCACGGGGGGCATCGCCAAGGGCGGCGCCGTGGCGTCCGCCGGTGCCACCGTCAAGGACGGGACGTTCGACTTCCGTCAGACCGGCGGTTCGTGGAAGCCCGGAACCCTCCTCGGGACGGCCAAGTACGGCGGGACGGTCACGTTCTCGGGTCACGACGGGTTGCTCAACCTCACCCTCTCGAACCCGACGGTCGACGTGACGTCGCCCGGCAAGGGCACCCTCGTCGTCGACGTGCGGTCCGCAAACCTCGACGGGACCACGTTCGACGCCAAGCGCGTCCGGTTCGCCTCGCTCGCGCTGAACGGTGCGATCGAGCACGAGAGCGGCTCGGTCACCTACGTCAACGTCGCCACGACCCTGACCGACGCGGGTTCGAAGGCGTTCTCGGGCTTCTACCCCGCGGGTACGGAGCTCGACCCGCTGTTCTTCGTGATGGGTGCCACCAGCACCTCGGGCGGTGGTACAGGTGGCAGCATCGGCACCCCGAACGACGGTTCCGGCACCACGACGGTCGACCCCGCCAAGGCCACCCTCTCGACCTACCAGGTCGCGCCCGGCGGCCAGGTCACGATCAGCGGTGTGGGCTTCGGCGCGAACGAGGCCGGCCTCAAGTCGGTCATCCGGTCGACCCCGCGGACGCTCGCGACGGGCATCACGGCCAACGCCGGCGGCGCCGCGTCGGCCACGGTGACGATCCCGAAGAACCTCGAGCCGGGGGAGCACACGCTGTCCCTCGAGGGTGCGAACCACAAGGTCTCCGCGATCATCACCGTCACGGGCGCGACCAGCACCTCGGGCGGTCCCGCCGCCCAGCAGTGCTACGCGCAGGGCGTCAACGGTGCGACGCTGAGCTGGGGCGTGAGCGACGCGTTCCGCGCATACATCGCCGGCCCGATCGCCAAGGGCTCGGTCTCGACGAGCGGAGTCAAGGACAACGGCTCCTCGTACACGTGGAGCGGTGGCAAGGGATCCTTCAACACCGATCTCGGCAAGGGGCGCACGAGCTTCGCCGGCTCGGTGAAGTTCACGGGCCACGACGGCATCCTGGACCTGCAGATCTCGAACCCGCGCGTTCAGGTCGACGGTGGCTCGGGCACCCTGATCGTCGACGTGGTGAGCAGCGACATGCAGGGCAACAAGTCCACGAGCAAGGGCGTCGCGTTCGCGAGCCTGAACCTCTCGGGCAAGAAGTCGACCTCGGGCAGCACGATCACGTGGACGGGCGCCCCCGCCACGCTGACCGCCGCGGGCGCCAAGGCGTTCGCGGGCTTCTACGAGCCGGGGACGGCGCTCGCCCCCGTCACGTTCAGCTTCCCGGTCGGCGGCGACGTCGAGTGCGACGTGCACTCGGGCCTCGCTGACACCGGCGCCGACTCGGCGACGGTCGCGGCCTTCGGGGTGATGCTGCTCCTGGGCGGCGCCGGCCTGCTCGCCGCGAGCAAGCGCCGTCGGGCACGCGTCGACGCCTGACGACCCACCTGCACGACCAGGGCGGGCCGGGACCTTTCGAGGTCCCGGCCCGCCCTTCGTCGTTCTGCTCCGTGGCCGGCTAGGACGGCGACTCCGCGCTGACCGCGAGGAGCGGCTTGTAGCGGTTCTCGGGTCGACCGGCCGAGCCGTACCGCGGGTTGACCTCGGCCTGGCCGACCGTGACGAGGTGCTCGAGGTAGCGCCGGGCGCTGACCCGGGACATGCCGGTCGCCTCGGCCACGTCGACCGCCGAGGCGTCCACCGACCCGGTCCTGCACACGTCGACGAGAGCCCCGACGACGAGCTCCAGGCTGCGGTCGGACAGGCCCTTGGGCAGCTGGGGGCCCTCGTTGCGGGCCTGCCGGACGAGCCGGTCGACCGTGGCCTGGTCGAGAGCGCCGTCGGTCGCCCGCACCTGCGCGCGGAACCGGACGACCTCGTCGAGGCGGCCGCGCAGCACGGCCGCGGTGAACGGCTTGACGAGGTAGTGCTGCACCCCGCCCGCCATGGCACGCCGCACGCTGTCGAGCTCGCGTGCCGCCGTCGTCGCGATCACGTCGACCGGGGGACCGGGCCGCCGACGGAGCTGGTTCAGCACCGCGAACCCGCTCGTGTCGGGCAGGTAGATGTCGAGCAGGACGAGGTCCGGCTCGAGCACCGAGATCGCTCGTACCGCCTCCGCGCCCGTGCGAGCCTCGCCGACGACGACGAAGCGGGGGTGGCTCTCCACGAACCCGCGGTGCAGGCGGGAGACGAGGGGATCGTCCTCGACGATCAGGGTGCGCAGTCGGTCGTCTGTGGAAGTCATCGGTGCACCGTCCCGGTGAGTCGGTCGAGTGCGGCCCCTGCGGGGGCCGCGGAGGAGCGCACGGGCAGCGTCAGCGTGAGGCGCGCGCCGCCGAGCGGTGAGGTCGTGAACCCGACGGTGCCGCCGCGTCGGGCGACGATCCGTCGCACGAGGGCGAGCCCGATGCCGCGCGCGGTTCCCGCGTCGGAGGCTGGCGTCGGTGGGAGCCGAGAGGAGGGGGCGTCGTCGTGCCGGAGGGCGTCCCACCGGGGTGAGGAGGACGTGTCGGTGCCGGCGCGTGGCACCCGGCGGACGGACCGGGCAGGCTGGGCTCCCGCGTGCTTGGTGCTGAAGCCGGGCCGGAAGACCGCGGCGCGCAACGCCGTCGGGACGCCCGGGCCGTCGTCGTCGACGAGGACGGCTACCTCCTCGGCGTCCTCCTGGACCAGGACCTGGACGGTCCCGCCGGGGCCCGCCGCGTCGATCGCGTTGTCGATCGCGTTGCCGAGGATCGTCAGGACGTCCTGCTGGAGTGCGGCCGAGTCGGGGGAGCCCGGGGCGTCGAGCACCGAGCACGGGTCGACCTCGAGGTCGATCCCGCGCTCGCGCGCCGTGGTCGCCTTGGCCAGGAGCAGGGCCGCGACCTGCGGGCTGTGGACCCCCGGTGCGATCGCGCTCGCCGTGAGCAGGCCGCCGTGCCCGGCACGCTCGATGAAGGCGACGGCCTCGACGTGCTGACCCAGCTCGAGGAGCCCGGACACGACGTGCAGCTTGTTGGCGAACTCGTGCGACTGGGCGCGCAGGGCGTCGGTCAGGTCGCGGGCGCCGTCGAGGTCCTGCAGGAGGGCGTGCAGCTCGGTGTGGTCCCGCAGGACGAGCACCGCGCCCACGGCCCGCCCGTCGACCGTGGCCGGGTTGGCGCGAGCCAGGAGCACGCGTTCGCCCGCGAGGAGCAGCTCGCCGCTCGAATGGTCGCCGGGCCGGTCGGCGAGCTCCAGGAGCTGGCCGTCGAGGACGTCGGTCGCGAGCGACCCGACCGGGGCCTCACCGGGCCCCAGGCCCAGGAGGCGGCGCGCCTCGTCGTTGACGAGCGCGACCCGCCCGGTGCGGTCCAGCGCGACGACGCCCTCGCTGATGCCGTGGAGCATCGCGTCACGCGTCTCGAGCAGGGACGCGATCTCCTCCGGCTCGAGCCGGTAGATCCTGCGGCGGACGAGCTGCGTGACCCACCAGGCGCACACGACCCCGCCTGCCGCGGCGGTGCCCAGCGCGAGGAGCAGGCCGTCCAGGTCCTCGCGGAAGTCCGCGTGGAGCTGCGACTCGAGGATGCCGACCGACGCGGCCCCGATGACGGCCCGACCCGTCTCGTCGTAGATGGGGACCTTGACGCGCCACGACTCACCCAGGGTGCCGGTCTGGGTGCCGATGTAGGTACCCCCGGACAGGGGCACGGAGGGGTCGGTGGACACGCGTTCCCCTATGCGTTCCGCCGTGGGGTGGGACATGCGGATGCCCTCGTCGTCGGTCACGACGACGTAGGTCACGTCGGAGGCCTCGCGGATGACCTCGGCGATGGGCTGGATGGTGGCCGAGGGGTCGATCGAGCCCAGCGCATCCCTGATGGCAGGCAGCCCCGCGACGGACTGCGCGACCCCCGTCATCCGGTCGAGGTACGCGTCACGAAGCTGCCGCTCCTGCAGGGTCCCCGCGACCACGCCTGCGGCCGAGACCACGGCGAGGACGATGACGACCTGCAGCAGGAGCAGCTGAACCCTGAGCGGCATTGCCCATCCCACCGGACCAGTGTGCCCCAGGCCACAGGGGCGGCCAGCCACTCGGACGCAGAACCGAGACGTACTCGTGACCTGACGCCGGAAACTCGCCTGACCACAACGACCACAACGTCCATTACGACCTCAGGGACCACACGGTGCCTCCGCGCTCCTAGGCTCCGCTGCACACCAACGGCCCCGGACTACGACGTCGCGAGGCCTGCTCAAGGAGGAGAAATGGCATCCGTCGTCAGCCCGCGCAGCGGGCACAGCACCAGCCGGCCGGGGCGTCGCCGCCTGGTCGGCGCAGCAGCACTCACGAGCCTCGCCCTCGCCCTCAGCGCCTGCGCAGGTCTCGCCTCGGGAGACGAGGCCCCGGCCGGCGAGGGCAGCGACAAGCCCGCCGCGGTCGGCCTGGCCTCGCTCGACATCATCGTCCCCGCAGACCCCGGCGGTGGCTGGGACCAGACGGGCCGCGCGCTCCAGAAGGAGCTGCAGGCGACAGGGCTGGCGAAGACCATCAACGTGACCAACGTGGGCGGTGCGGGCGGGACCGTCGGCCTGGCCTCCCTCGCGAACGTCACCGAGCCCAACACCCTCATGGTCACCGGGCTCGTCATGGTCGGTGCGGTCGAGACCAACAAGTCCCAGGCCCGCATCGAGGACACGACGCCGATCGCGCGCCTCACCGAGGAACCGCTCGTCATCGTCGTGCCGGCCGAGTCCAAGTACACGACGCTCAAGGAGCTCGTGGACGACATCGTCGCCAACGGCAAGAGCGTCACCGTCACCGGGGGATCGGCCGGCGGCGCGGACCACATCCTCGCGGGGATGCTCCTCAAGCAGGCCGGTGTCCCGTCCGAGAAGCTCGTCGACACGCTCAACTACGTCGCGTACTCGGGTGGTGGCGAGTCCCTCTCCGCCCTGCTCGGCAACAAGGTCAGCGCCGGCATCTCGGGCGTCGGCGAGTACTCCGAGCAGGTCAAGGCGGGCACCTTGCGTGCGCTCGCGGTCACGAGCCCCGAGAAGGTCGAGGTCCTCCCCGACGTCCCCACGCTCCACGACGCGGGCTACGGCTTCGACCTCACCAACTGGCGTGGCGTCCTCGCCCCCGCCGGCATCACGGACGACGAGCGCGCCGCGCTCGAGGACGTCCTCACCGAGCTCCACGCGTCCGAGGAGTGGCAGGCCACGCTCGACGAGAAGGGCTGGGCGGACGCGTTCGTCACCGGCGCGGACTTCGACGACTACCTCCAGCAGAACATCGCCGACATCCAGGCGGTCCTGCAGGACATCGGTCTGGTCGCCTGACATGTCCTCGTCCCCTGTCGTCCCGCCCGGTGAATCCCCCGCACCGGGCGGGGCCTCCCCCCAGGTCGCCACGGTCCGTCGCGCCGACTCGCGCGGACAGGACCCGGTGACCGAAGAGGTCCCGCTCACCGGCGGGACCGGGCCGTCGCAGGCCGGGGCGCCGCACACCGCCGCGGCCCCCAGGCGGCGGATCGGCGAGTACGTGGTCGCCGGGGTCACGATCGCCCTGGGCGTGTTCGTGGTCGCCGACGCCGGGACCATCCAGGTCCCGGGCTCGACGACCACCATGGGCCCTCGCGCCTTCCCGTACCTCGTCGGCGGCCTGCTGCTGATCTCGGGCGTCCTCGTGCTGATCGGGCTCCTGCGCGGGAAGTTCGGCGAGGAGGACGACGGCGAGGACGTCGACCCGGACGTCAGGACCGACTGGAAGACGGTCGCGCTCCTCGGCGTCATCTTCGTGGCGCACGTCTACACGATCAACCTCGCCGGCTGGCCGGTGGCGGCGACGCTGCTCTTCGGCGGGTCGGCGATCGTGCTCGGGGCCCGCCCGTGGTGGCGCGCGATCGCGCTCGCCGTCGTCCTCGCGCTCGTCATCCAGTTCGTCTTCGGCGGACTGCTCGGCCTGTCGCTGCCCCCCGGCCCGTTCCTCGAAGGGGTGAGCTCGTTCCGTGGATAACCTCTCCGCACTGATGGAGGGCTTCGCGACCGTCGCGCAGCCCGTGTACCTGCTCTACGCGCTCTTCGGCGTGTTCATCGGGACGGCGGTCGGCGTCCTGCCGGGCATCGGTCCTGCCATGACCATCGCCCTGCTCCTGCCCCTGACGTACTCGCTCGACGCGACGGCCGCGATCATCGTGTTCGCGGGCATCTACTACGGCGGCATGTACGGCGGGTCGACGACCTCGATCCTGCTCAACACGCCGGGCGAGTCCGCCTCGATCGTGACCGCGCTCGAGGGCCACAAGATGGCGCGGCTCGGGCGCGGTGCCGCGGCACTCGCCACGGCCGCGATCGGCTCGTTCGTCGCGGGCACCATCGCGACCGTCCTGCTGACGCTCGTGGCCCCCGTCATGGCGAGGTGGGCGGTCCAGCTCGGCGAACCCGACTACTTCGCGCTCATGATCGTCGCGTTCATCACGGTGGGAGCGCTCCTCGGCAAGTCCGTCTCGCGCGGCATGGTCGCCCTGGCCCTCGGACTGTTCCTGGGCCTCATGGGCACGGACACCCTGACCGGGCAGCAGCGCTTCACGTTCGGCGTCCCGAACCTCGCCGACGGCCTCAGCGTCGTCATCGTCGCCGTGGGCCTGTTCGCGGTGGGCGAGGCGCTCTACGTGGCCTCTCGCCTGCGGCACGGACCGGTGCACGTCATCCCGGTCGAGAAGGGGTGGCGCTCCTGGATGAAGCCCGAGGACTGGCGCCGCTCGTGGAAGCCCTGGCTCCGCGGCACCGCGATCGGCTTCCCCGTCGGGACCATCCCGGCCGGTGGCGCCGACGTGGCGACGTTCCTGTCGTACGCGACCGAGCGCAAGCTCGCCGGCAAGCACAAGGACCAGTTCGGCAAGGGCGCCATCGAGGGCGTCGCAGGCCCGGAGTCGGCGAACAACGCGGCGGCCTCGGGCGTCCTCGTCCCGCTCCTGACCCTGGGGCTCCCCACGACCGCGACCGCGGCCATCATCATCGTCGCGTTCCAGTCGTACGGGATCCAGCCGGGTCCGATGCTCTTCCAGACGCAGTCGTCGCTCGTGTGGGCGCTCATCGCGAGCCTCTACATCGGCAACCTCATGCTGATCGTCCTGAACCTGCCGCTCGTGGGCATGTGGGTCAAGGTCCTGCAGATCCCCCGGCACTACCTGTACGCGGGCATCCTGCTGTTCGGGGCGCTCGGGTCGTATGCGCTCAACTTCTCCCCGATCGACGTGCTCATCCTGCTCGTCATCGGTGTGGTCGGCTTCTTCATGCGGCGCTACGGCTACCCCGTGGCCCCCATGGTGGTCGGCATGATCCTCGGCCCCATGGCCGAGGACCGTCTGAGGCGCTCCCTGACCATCAGCCAGGGAGACCTCTCGTACCTCGTGACGAGCCCGTTCGCGGCCACCGCGTACGTCTCGATCCTGGTGATCGTGGGCCTCGGCCTGTGGCTCAAGAGCCGCGAGAAGCGTGCCAACGCCGAGCTGTCCCGGCTCGGCGAGGAGATTCGCGAAGAATCCCAGTCGCAGGAGGTGAACTGATGACCGTCGTCCTCGCCTACGCGCCCGGCGACCTCGGAACCGCCACCGCCCGCTCGGCGGGCCGGTCGGCCGCGCTGCTCGGGTCGAAGGTCGTGATCGTCAACGCGACCCGGGCGGACCGGCTCGTCGATCCCCGGTGGGCCGACGAGGCCGAGCTGGCCCACGTCATCGAGATCCTCGACGAGGCGCAGGTCGGCCACGAGGTGCGCCACCTGAAGTCCGGCGCCCTGCCGGCCGACGTGGTCCTCGAGGTCGCGGAGGAGGTCGACGCCGAGCTCATCGTCGTCGGCCTGCGCCGCCGGACCCCGGTGGGCAAGCTCGTGCTCGGCTCGACGCCTCAGCAGATCCTCCTCCGGGCGAGCTGCCCGGTCCTGGCGGTCAAGGCCTGAGGCGTCCACGGACCGCCGCCCCGGTACCCCGAGCTGGTCGGGGGGCCGGGGCGGTGCGCTGTCCGAGGGAGGGCGGCGGGGCCCGCCTGGAGGCGGGGCCCGCCTGGAGGGCAGGGCCGCGCCGAGAGGGCCGCGGGGACGGGGCCGCCCGCCGAGAGGACTCAGACGCGGTCGACGAGGTCCGCGATCGAGTCGACGACCTTGCTGGGCCGGAACGGGAACGTGTCGACCTCGTGGAGCTTCGTCGAGCCGGTCATGACGAGGTACGTGTAGAGCCCGGCCTCGATGCCCGCGACGACGTCGGTGTCCATGCGGTCGCCGATCATCGCGGTCGTCTCGGAGTGCGCGTCGATGCGGTTGAGCGCGGACCGGAACATCATGGGGTTCGGCTTGCCCACGAAGTAGGGCTCCCGCCCGGTCGCGGCGGTGATCATGGCCGCGACGGCACCCGTGGCGGGCAGCGGCCCCTGCTGCGAGGGGCCGGTCGTGTCCGGGTTGGTGCAGATGAAGCGTGAGCCGCCCAGGATGAGGCGCACGGCCTTGGTGATGGCCTCGAACGAGTAGGTGCGCGTCTCGCCGAGCACCACGTAGTCGGGGTCGGACTCGGTGAGCGTGTAGCCGGCCTCGTAGAGAGCGGTCGTCAGCCCGGCCTCGCCGATCGCGTAGGCGCTGCCGCCCGGGACCTGGTCGCTCAGGAACTGGGCCGTGGCCAGCGCGGACGTCCAGATGGACTCCTCGGGCACCTCGATGCCCGAGGTCGCGAGGCGCGCGCGCAGGTCGCGGGCCGTGAAGATCGAGTTGTTCGTCAGGATGAGGAACGGGCGCTCCTTGTCCCGCAGCGCCCGGATGAACTCGGGGGCGCCGGGGATGGCGTGGCCCTCGTGGACGAGCACGCCGTCCATGTCGGTGAGCCAGCTCTCGATCACGCGAGGCATCAGTCGTCCTTTCCGGGGGAGTGCTCGACGGCGTCCGTCGACTTCTCGGGTCGTGTCACCGGTGCGGTCGTCGCCTCGGTGGGGGGCGCGGCGGGGGCCGCAGCGGCCTCGCCGGTGGTCGACGCGGCAGGCGTCGCGGAGGCGGCGGCGAGCTCGGAGACGGTCGCGGCGTCCGCGAGGGCACCCGTGCCCTGGGCCTTGACCCGCTGGGACTCCCGGCGGGCTCGGAGCACCTCGATCACGACGGGGATCACGGAGACCGCGACGATCAGCACGAGGATGGTCTCGATGTGGTCGTTGACGAACTGCACGTTGCCGAGCCAGTACCCGAGCAGCGTCACGCCGACGCCCCAGACGAACGCGCCGATGAGGTTGTAGACCACGAACGTGCGGTAGCGCATGCCGCTCATGCCGGCGGCGACGGGCGCGAAGGTCCGCAGGAAGGGGACGAAGCGCGCGAGGATCACGGTGCGACCGCCGAAGCGCTCGAAGTAGTCGTGCGCCTGGTCGATGTACTTGGTCTTCAGGACGCGAGCGTCGGGCTTGAAGAGCCGCGGACCGATCTTGTTGCCGATCAGGTACGCGAGCTGGTCCCCGAGGAACGCGGCGGCGAAGATCATGCCGCACACGAGCCAGATCGACAGGTTCAGCTCGTCCTGCGCGACCAGGAGGCCCGCGGTGAAGAGCAGCGAGTCGCCGGGCAGGAACGGGAACAGCAGGCCGGTCTCGATGAAGACCACGGCGACGATGCCGAACACCGCGTAGACGCCGAAGCGCTCGATGAACCCGCTGATCATGTTCCGCGCGTCGAGCCAGTCGGGTCCGAGCGCGACCACGTGGCTGCCGTCGACGGCGGAGAGTGCGGCCGTGGCATCGGGCAGCGCGGACGTGAGCAGGTCGGTGAGCACGCACCCAGCGTAGTGGGCGCGCCGTCGGGCCTTCCCTGGGCGGCGTGGCGCGAAGGTGAACGTCGTGGGTGGATCGCACGTCTTCGGTGCCGTGGCCGCCCGCCCGGCGCGTCACGAGCGGGACCGTGACCCGAGCGGGAGCAGCGACAATGGGACGGTGACCGCCCGCCCTGAACAGCCGCAGCCCGACGATCCGACCCCCCGCGGCGAGGACGAGGTCGAGGTGGGTGTCGGTCCCTGGCCCGGGGGCAGGGCGGCGTGGCCGACCGACCCGCGCTACGACGCCGAGCTCCTGGAGCACGGCGACCGCCGCAACGTCGTGGACGCGTACCGCTACTGGACGGTCGAGGCGGTCGTCGCGGACATGGACGCGCGAAGGCCGCGCGACCGGCGTCTGCACGTCGCGATCGAGAACTGGGGCCACGACCTCAACATCGGCTCGGTCGTGCGCACCGCGAACGCGTTCAACGCGGCCGGGGTGCACATCGTGGGGCGGCGCCGCTGGAACCGTCGCGGTGCGATGGTCACCGACCGCTACCAGCACGTGAGCCACCACCCGCAGGTCGAGGACCTGCTGGCCTGGGCCGCGGAGCAGCACGACGGGGCGGGCATCCCCGTCATCGGGATCGACAACGTCCCTGGCTCGGTCCCCCTCGAGGGGTACGTGTTCCCGCCCGAGTGCGTGCTGCTGTTCGGCCAGGAGAGCACGGGGCTGACGGCCCAGGCGCGGGCGGCGAGCCGCGACGTCCTGCACATCACGCAGCACGGCTCGACGCGGTCGATCAACGCGGGCGCCGCGGCGGCGATCGCGATGCACGCATGGGTCACGCAGCACCTCACGACCCCCTGACGGGTAGGCCCGCAGCCCGCTCCGTGAGACGTCCCAACCCGTGGTGACGAGCGTCCACCTGAGGGACGGGCGACACCCCCGGTAGGGATCCATGACAAAATCATGGGGATAACAGGGCGCGCGGCAGTGTCGTCGGCACCCACCTCCTTCCGTCATTGGAGTTCTGCAGATGGCTATCGCAACCCCCGAGGTCTACGCCGAGATGATCGACCGTGCGAAGGCAGGCAAGTTCGCCTACCCCGCCGTCAACATCACGTCCTCGCAGACCGTGACCGCTGCCATTCAGGGCTTCGCCGAGGCCGAGTCCGACGGCATCATCCAGGTCTCCGTCGGTGGCGCCGAGTACGCGTCCGGCTCGACGATCAAGGACCGCGTGACCGGTTCGCTCGCCCTCGCGGCCTACGCGACCGAGGTCGCGAAGAAGTACGACGTCACCATCGCCCTGCACACGGACCACTGCGCCAAGCAGAACCTGGACTCCTGGGTCCGCCCGCTGCTCGCGATCGAGGCCGAGCAGGTCAAGAACGGTGGCCTGCCCACCTTCCAGTCGCACATGTGGGACGGCTCGTCCGTGCCGCTCGACGAGAACCTGGTCATCGCCGAGGAGCTCCTCGAGCTCTCGGTCGCCGCGCGCACCATCCTCGAGATCGAGGTCGGCGTCGTCGGTGGCGAGGAGGACGGCCACACGGCCGAGATCAACGACAAGCTCTACACGACGGTCGAGGACGGTCTCGCGACCGTCAAGGCTCTCGGTGCGGGCGAGAAGGGCCGCTACCTGACGGCCCTCACGTTCGGCAACGTGCACGGCGTCTACAAGCCGGGTGCGGTCAAGCTGCGTCCGTCGATCCTCGCGGACATCCAGAAGGCCGTCGGCGAAGCGATCGGCAAGGAGAACCCGTTCGACCTCGTCTTCCACGGTGGCTCGGGCTCGACGCTCGAGGAGATCACGGAGGCCGTGGACAACGGCGTCATCAAGATGAACATCGACACCGACACGCAGTACGCGTTCACGCGTCCGGTCGTCGACCACATGTTCCGCAACTACGACGGCGTCCTGAAGATCGACGGCGAGGTGGGCAACAAGAAGGCCTACGACCCGCGCGCCTGGGGCAAGCTGGCCGAGGCCGGCATGGCTCAGCGCATCGTCGAGGCGTCGCAGCAGCTGCGTTCGGCGGGCCAGAAGATCCGCTGAACCCGGTGACCCGCCCACCAGGGCGGTGACCCCGGCGGGGACGTCCCGCCACCTGGAGTGCCAGCAGGCCCCGGTCCGTCACGGACCGGGGCCTGCTGCGTGCTCTCGGGAGCCTGGGGTGGTGGACGCCCGACGGCGGGGCGGCCCACGTCAGCCGACGCCCGACGGCGGAGCGCACCGACGGCGGTGCGCCCGGCCCGGCGTCAGCGGTCGGTGCGCGGCAGGCGACGACTGCCGTTGAGGTGCGTGACGCCGTCGGGCAGGTCGAAGCCCGGGTCCTCGTCGACGATGTCGAGCATGTCGCCGATGCGCGTGACCTCCAGCAGGAACCGCACCGTCGGCGGGGCGCGCAGCACCCGGACCCGGTGCGGCCCGCGGGTCGCGAGCCGGGCGAGGAAGGCCACGCCCGAGGAGTCCATGAAGGTCACGTGATGGGCGTCGATCTCGACGGGCAGACCCGTGGCCTCCGCGTCGGCCGTGGCGTCCAGGAGGTCGGCGCCGAGATCGGCGTCGATCTCTCCCGACAGCACGATGCGTGCTCGGGTCGCCCCGACGATGACGTGGACGCTCGCAGGATCGGCCTGGTCCGTGACGACGCCGCTCGCCCCGAGTTCGGGGTCCTCGGGCTCGCTACCAGCCGTGGTGTTACCGTCGCGCACGTTGCTCCTCCCAGCGTGGACCGGACCCGCACAGGTCTCGGAGATCACCAATCTACGGTTGAATGTCCACTCGGGACAGTAACGCGCTCACGGCAGTGTCGTTCGGAGGTGGAAATGGTCGGCTCGTCGAGCCTGGGTCTGGGCTCATGGGGCCACGTTCCGCGTGCCGGAGGAGCGTCGCTGCCGCAGGGCGCGGAGGAGCTTCTCGCGCGCGCCGTGCAGCGTGCGGGGATCGCCGCCTTCCTGCTGGGCCCGGCCTCGGGGGGCATGCCCGTGCTGTGGGTCAACGACGCGTTCAGCCGGCTCACGGGCTACGCGACCGACGAGGTCGTCGGGCGTCGCCCGCAGTTCCTGTCCGACCTGCTCGCGGACCAGTCGGAGGCCGAGCCTTTCCGGGCAGGGGTGCTCGAGGGCCGCGAGGTCAGGCGGACGGTGCAGCACGAGCGGCACGACGGGTCGATGATCTGGGTGCAGCTCACGCTCGCGCCCGTCGACGAGTCCGGGGGCGAGGTCGGCCACTGGGCAGGCTCGATGGTCGACGTCACCGAGTACGTCGACCGGTCGGCGGCCCAGCTCGCGTCGCTCGAGCTCGAGCGCCGCAAGCGTGCCGGTCTGGCGATCATCACCGAGACCTCGGACCTGCTCAACGACCTGGACTATCCCCTCGCTCTGCGGGAGATCTGCGACGTCCTCGAGGGCGCGCTCGTGGAGTGGGCCGGCTTCTACATGAACGACGACGGCCTGCGGTTCGCCGAGGGCATCGACACCACGACGCCGCCGAGCGGGCGCGGGCAGCGCCACGGTCGGTACATCGCGGACGGCGCCGGCATCGTCGAGGGCGCCATGGGGCAGACCGACGCGCTCGGCGACGCCACGGGCCCGGCGCTCCTGGTCCCGGGGACCGTGATCGACCTGCAGGACACCGTGCAGGACCTGCTCGACGGCCGGATCGACGGCCCGGTGCGGCTCGACCTGTCGGCCGAGTACCCGCAGTGGTCGGCGTCGGGCTGGTTGAGCCGCGACGTCCGTCAGCGCACCTCCACGCTCGCGGGCGCGCCACGCGAGGTCCTGCTCCACGCGATCGCGGGCCGACGACGCGTCCTGGGGCTGCTGGCGACGAGCGGTCTACCGGCCTCCCCTGCGACGGCGACGGACCCGGAGAGCGCCGACGCGGTCCTGCGCACGCTCGCACGGCGCGCGGGCCTGGCGATCGACAACGTGCGTCTCTACGCCCGTGAGCACCGGCTCGCGGAGACCCTGCAGCGCGCGATGCTGCCCGAGCAGGCCGACGTCACGGGGCTCGACGTCTGGACGTACTACGCGCCCAACTCCGAGCACGCCCAGGTGGGCGGCGACTGGTACGACGTCCTGCAGATCACGCCCGACGTCGTCGGGCTCGTGATCGGGGACGTGGTGGGGCACGACGTCGAGGCCGCTGCCGCCATGGGGCAGCTCCGGTCGGTCGTGCGGTCCTACGCGTACGAGCTCACGACCCCCGGGCCCGTCCTGGAGCGCGTGGACCAGCTCGTGGTCGGCATGCGTATCCCGCGGTCTGCGAGCCTCGTGTACGCGTCGCTCGTACGGCACGGCGAGCAGCCGTCGGACGAGGACAGGTCCGACGAGCCCGGCGAGGACGCCTCCGGGACCGATGACGGGGGCGCGGGGGACCTGCAGCGCTGGACGATCGAGTACTCGCGGGCGGGGCACCTGCCGCCCCTGCTGCTCCGGGACGGCGAGGTCACGCAGCTCAACGAGGCCGGGGGCTCGCTCGTCGGCTTCGGGGTGGGGACGCGCGCGACGGGACGGGCCGAGCTGGTCCCGGGCGACGTCCTGCTCTTCTACACCGACGGTCTGATCGAGCGCCGGGACCGCGCGCTGCGCGTCGGCCTCGACGCCCTGGTCGAGGCGACCCGTGCGATCACCGCGATCGACTCCGCGGGGATCGGCGAGGAGCTCCTGTCGCGCCTTGCGGACGCCCCCGAGGACGACGTCGCGCTCGTCGTCGTCCGGGTCCCGGACCCCGTGACCGACCCCGTGACCTCGGCCCTGAGCCCGCGGAGCCGGCGCTGGCTCCTGCCGAGCGAGCCCGCGTCGATCGGACGGGCGCGGCACGCGGTCCTGCGCACCTGTCAGGCGTGGGACCTCGGCGACAGCGCCAACGCCGAGCTGGTGGTGTCCGAGCTCGTCGCGAACGGTGTCCTGCACGGGTGGGGGCACCTCGCGCTGCGGCTCTTCGACACCGGGGACGGTCTGCGCGTGGAGGTCGAGGACTCGAACCCTGCGCCGCCCGTGTCGACCGACGGGCACGTGCACCGCATGGGCGGGTTCGGGATGCAGATCGTCGAGCGCCTCGCGGACTGGGGCTGGCGGCCGGCCGGCTCGGGCAAGCTCGTGTGGGCCCGGATCCGACCTGCCAGCGAGCGCGCCGAGCGCGCCGAGCGCGCCGAGCGGGCAGCGAGGTCCGAGGAGGGCTGAGCGGCCCGGGGAGGGACGAGCGGCCCGAGGGGGCCGTGCCCGGCGCGTCAGGCGCTGGCGCTCACGGGCGGGTCGCACCGGTGGTCCGCGTCGATGCGGAACAGGTCGAGCGCACCGCACACCTCGAGGACGAACAGGTCCCGGTCGTCGCAGCCACGAAGCACGGTCGCCCCGCCACGCTTGCGGCCGGAGTCGGCGAGCGAGATGAGGAAGGCTGCGCCGGTCGAGTCCATGAAGGTCACACGGCACATGTCGATCACGAGGAGCTGGCGGCGCAACCCGACGACGCGGGCCGCGATCTCCGGGAACTGGTCGCGTTCCGCGAGATCGAGGTCCCCGGCGATGACGAGCGTGGTCGTCGCGGGGGACGTGGAGATCTCGATCATGCTCATGACTCTAGGGTGCGGGGCGTCTCGTTGCACATGCGCTCGTCA
This sequence comes from Oerskovia gallyi, assembly GCF_014836745.1. Taxonomy (NCBI): domain Bacteria; kingdom Bacillati; phylum Actinomycetota; class Actinomycetes; order Micrococcales; family Cellulomonadaceae; genus Oerskovia; species Oerskovia gallyi. The sequence continues at coordinate 114,984 of NZ_JACSQE010000015.1, read as the reverse complement.
GGAGCCTGCGAGAATCGCTGGATGTCTCACGCACCCACGCACCGCAACCTCCTCGACGGGCCTGCGCCCGTCCGCCTCCCGGCCGAGCCGGACGTCGACGCGGCGATCGCCCGGGGGGACGACGCGTTCGCCCTGGCGAGCGCGTTCCCGGCCTCGTCGCTCCCGTGGGCCCTCCTCGCGGAGGCCACGCTGCGCGACGGCGACGGCGACGGCGACGAGCACGCGGCCGTCACGGCCTACGCGTTCGCCCGCACGGGCTACCACCGGGGGCTCGACGCGCTGCGTCGCGCCGGGTGGCGCGGTCAGGGGCCGATCCCGGCCGACCACGTGCCGAACCAGGGCTTCCTGCGGGCGCTCCTGGCGCTCTCGCGCGCGGCGTCGCTCATTGGTGAGGACGGCGAGGCCGAGCGCTGCGCCCAGTTCCTCGTCGACTCGGGCACGTCGGCCGAGGAGGTCGCGGCGCTCGCGGGCTGACGTCCGCGCAGGGTCACCGCGCGCCGGCGCCGGTGCGCCCTCCCGCCGCCCGACGACGCCGCGCGCGCTGCGTCGTCGGGAGGCGGTGAGCCCCCACGGTGGGCCGAGGGGCTTTCCGAGGTCAATGGCGGGTAAACTCGTCCAGGCTTCCGGGTGACTGCCGCCCGGACGCGCCTCGGGCCCGCGCAGGACCCGTCGGCGGCACGCGCCGTACGTCGATCTCCGGTCGATGGTGCGCGACGCGGTCGTTCGCCGACCGGACAGTCCTGACGTACGTGCCGGTCGGTGCCGGTCCGTGACCTGGTCCGAGGAACAGGCAGTCTGAAAGTGGGGAATCCATGCCAGGCGTGGTGCTCATCGGTGCCCAGTGGGGCGACGAAGGCAAGGGCAAGGCGACCGACCTCCTCGGGTCGCGGGTCGACTACGTGGTCAAGTTCAACGGCGGCAACAACGCCGGGCACACGGTCGTCATCGGCGACGAGAAGTACGCCCTGCACCTGCTGCCCTCCGGCATCCTGTCGCCCGGGGTCACCCCGGTCATCGCGAACGGTGTCGTCGTCGACATCGAGGTCCTCTTCCAGGAGCTCGACGACCTGATCTCGCGCGGGGTGGACGTCTCGCGCCTCCTGGTCTCCGGGAGCGCGCACGTCATCACCGGATACCACCGCACCATGGACAAGGTCAGCGAGCGCTTCCTGGGCAAGCGCCGCATCGGGACGACCGGGCGCGGGATCGGGCCGGCGTACGCCGACAAGATCAACCGCGTGGGCATCCGCATGTGGGACCTGTTCGACGAGAAGATCCTCGCGGAGAAGATCGAGGGCTCGCTCGACCAGAAGAACCACCTGCTGGTCAAGGTCTACAACCGGCGCGCGATCACGGTCGACGAGACCGTCGAGGAGCTGCTGGCGTACGCGGACCGCGTCAAGCCGATGGTCGCGGACACGTCGCTGATCCTCAACCAGGCGCTCGACGCGGGCAAGAACGTCCTGTTCGAGGGCGGCCAGGCCACGATGCTCGACGTCGACCACGGCACCTACCCGTTCGTGACGTCGTCCAACGCGACGGCCGGCGGCGCGCTGACCGGCTCGGGCGTGGGCCCCACGAAGATCTCGTCGGTCATCGGCGTCATCAAGGCGTACACGACCCGTGTCGGCGAGGGCCCCTTCCCCACGGAGCTCTTCGACGAGATGGGCGAGTACCTGCTCAAGGCAGGTGGCGAGTACGGCGTCACCACGGGTCGCGCGCGCCGCTGCGGCTGGTACGACTCGGTGATCGCCCGGTACTCGAGCCGCATCAACGGCATCACGGACCTGGTGGTGACCAAGCTCGACATCCTCACGGGCATCCCCAAGATCCCGGTCTGCGTCGCCTACGACGTGGACGGCGTCCGCTACGACGAGATGCCTACGGACCAGACGGCGTTCCACCACGCCACGCCGATCTACGCCGAGTTCGACGGCTGGACCGAGGACATCTCGGGCTGCCGGTCGTTCGAGGACCTGCCGGCCAACGCCCAGGCGTACGTGCGGTCGCTCGAGGAGCTCTCGGGAGCCCGGGTCTCGGCGATCGGCGTGGGGCCGTCGCGCGACGCGATCATCCCGCTCCACGACCTGCTGCACTGAGAACTGCCTCGCTGGGACGCTGGTACCGGTCGCCGTCCTCCTCGACCAGGGGAGGTCCGTCATGACGGACACGTCGACCACGAAGGGCCCCGCGCTCGACCGTCCGATCGGACACGTCGACGCGGGGCCCTTCGGCGTCCCGCCGCCGCAGCGGGTGATCTTCGTCATAACAGCGTGTCAGAAACCGGACAGGACTGCACAAGTCGCCCGGGTAAAGACTGTGCGTGTCTTCACGTCACGTCTCGTTCTCAGTATGGTATAGGCGTACCAAGAAGCTTCATGCAACGGCGCTTTCTTGGGGTGACCGCAAGGGAACTTCAGGGTGGCGTCGGCTACGTACCGCTCGCAGCCCTGACCGAGAGAGATGGGTGTTTCATGCAGGAATCACGTAGCCGCAAGATCAAGGCAGGACTCGCGGGCCTGGTCGTCCTCGGGGTCGGCGTGGCCGCGACCAGCGCGCTCTGGAGCGACAACGTCTGGTTCAAGGGGGACGTCAGCACGTCCGCCTTCAACCTGCAGGGCTCGGTGACCAGCGCCGACACCGGGTTCGAGGAGGCGTCGAGCGAAGCGCTCGCCCTCACGATCCCCGTCGTCGAGGACCTGGCCCCCGGCGAGTCCGTGACGCGGACGGTCTGGGTCAAGAATGCCGACTCGACCAACGCGGCGGACCTCGTCGACACCCCGGTCGTCTCGGTCACGGGTGACGCAGCCTCGTTCCTCACGGTCACCGCCGCGTACGACACGTCGGGCGGCAAGGACCCGGACAACCTCGCGACCAACGACGTCATCCCGGTCGACGTGACCTACGCGTTCACGAACCCCGACACGAGCGCGACGGGCCCCAACGCCGGGGCCCAGGGGAAGTCCGCGCAGATCACCGTCCAGGTCACCGGCACGGAGATCGCTTCCTGATATGGCCCGGATCCCGCGAACGGCTCTCGCCGTCGCGGGGATAGCGACTGCCTGCACGCTCGGCAGCGCCGGAGCCCTCCTGGGAGCCGGCGCTGCCGTCGCCGTGGACGCACCCGCCAGGGTGTCGGCCGGGGAGGTGATCCCCCAGCCGCAGTCGTTCTCCTTCGACGGCATGTCACCGGGACAGACCCGGTCCACCCTCGTCGACCTTGCCTCGACCCACGAGAGCGACGGAGTCGTCGTGGGCGTCGCGATGACGACCAGCGGTGAGCTGGGCTCGTCGCTCAGCACGTCGATCGAGGCGTGCAGCACCACCTGGGAGGACGGCTCCTGCCCGACGGGGGCCGCTGTCCTCGTCGAGGGGTGGAGAGGGGAGCGGGCCGGGACATCCAGCGAGGAGGTCGTCCTGCCCGCCGGCGGGACGACGTCGCTCAAGGTCTCCGTCACGCTCGACGACGACGTCGCCGCCGGTGCGACGGGCAGCGTCCGCTACGACCTCTCCGTCCAGGAGACGCAGGGCGAGGCCTCGCAGGGCGGTGGGACCACCTGGCCGGACGATCCCCCGGGAACCACTGGGACCGACGCCGCGGACCGTCCAGGGGGCGCGGGCCGGCCGGGGAGCGGACCGCTCGCCACCACCGGTACGGACGTCATGTCCCTGGCCGCCCTCGCCGGAGGGCTGCTCGGCATCGGGGCTGCGCTCGTACGGCGTCGGCGGGATGCTGAGAGCGACCGACGGCACGGCCGTGCGCCCGGCTGAACGACCGCATCGACCAGGACGCCTGACCGAGGACACGAGACGACCAGGACGAGAGGAGAGAGCATGGCCAGCCGATCCATGACCCGAGCGCACCTCCACGCTCCGGGCTCCGACCGGTTCCGCACGCGTGCGGCCACGCTGCTCGTGCTCCTGCTCGCCGTCGCGGCGGTCCTGTGGGCGGGCCGCCCGGAGCCGACCACGGCTGCCTGGACCGACGCGGTCTACTCCCAGGGGCAGATCGACGTCGCGGTCGCCGCGACCGCGACCGACGTCGTCGCCGGGGGCAACTTCTCGTGCGCGCTCGTCAGCGGGCAGGTCTGGTGCTCGGGCGACAACTCGGTGGGTCAGCTCGGGACCGGGAACACCACGTCCTCCGACGTCTTCGTCGGCCCGGTGCGCGGAGAGCTGCAGGGCAAGACCGTGACCCGGCTGGACGTCGGCACGTCGCACGCCTGTGCCGCGACCGACGACGGCGTGTACTGCTGGGGAGGCAACGACCAGGGACAGCTCGGCGTGTCCGGCGTCGCCAGCTCCGCCGTGCCGGTCCGGGTAGCGTCGCAGACCGGGGCCGTGACCGAGCTCGAGCTCCGGGCGAGCTCGTCCTGCGTCGTCAGCGGAGGCAAGGGGTACTGCTGGGGGGAGACGCACACCTCGGCCGGGAGCAGCGCCACTCCCGTCCTGATCTCGGGAGGTGCCCTCCCGGCGTCCGCGACCGTGACGGACATCGGGGTGGGCGAGGCGTCGGGCTGCCTCACGGCCGACGGCGTCCCCTACTGCTGGGGTGAGAACGGCCGTGGACAGCTGGGCGACGGGACCACGACGACGAGCCTCGTCCCGGTCCAGGTCGTGACGACGGGCCCCATGTCCGGCTTCGCGGTCGGAGACGTGTCGGTCGGTCAGAACTTCGCGTGCGCCGTCGGCTCGGGGCCGAACAACGCCTTGCGGACCTTCTGCTGGGGCGACAACTCGAAGAAGCAGCTCGGGCAGTCGAGCGACGGGGCCCAGGTCGAGCTCTCGAACGTGCCGCTCCAGGTCCGTGGTGCTCTCACCGAGATCGGCGTCCGCTCGGTCGACCTCGGCGGCATGACCGCCTGCGCCATCACCACCGGAGCGGACGGCTACTGCTGGGGCGACAACGCGTCCGGGCAGGCGGGTGTCGGGTACGACGAGTCGTGGGTCCAGACCGTCGTCGACCGCCCGTCCGAGATCACGACCGGCCAGATGGACATCGGTCAGTTCGCCGCGATCGACGTCGACAGCAACCATGCGTGCGGGATGTCCACCGCAGGCAGCGTCTACTGCTGGGGGAGCAACGCCCAGGGGCAGCTCGGCATCGAGGGCGGTCCCACAGCGGCACCCAAGAAGTACCGGCCGTGGCCGGTGCTGCAGACCTGGTCCGCCTGGGGGTGACGCCGTGACTCCCTCGACCTCTCTCGACCCGACGGCCTCTCCCGGAGGTGCTGCATGAAGTGGCTCAAGCGCATCGGCGACGCGTTCCTCACGGTCGCCGCGATCGCCGGGGTGCTCGGACTGGTGCTGTTCGTCGGTATCCAGACGGGCAACCTGCAGTCCCTCGTGGTCGTCTCAGGCTCGATGATCCCCACCTACGAGGTGGGCGACGGCATCGTCTCGCGCCGTGTCCCGGCCTCGACGCTCGAGGTGGGCGACGTCGTGAGCGTGTTCACGCGCGAAGGTGTCCTCGTCACGCACCGCGTCGTCCAGGTCGAGGACGGACCGGGGGCGGCCCGCACCCTGACGTTGCGCGGCGACAACAACCCGGTCGACGACCCCGAGCCCTACGTGGTCGAGGACGCCCTGGTGCCCATGGTCCGGATCCCGGGAGCCCGGGACGCGATCGAGGTCCTGCGGCGCCCGACCGTCGGGATTCCCGTCGTCGTCGCGGCCTGCGCGCTCGTCGGGTTCGCGCTCATGCCCTCCTCGAAGAAGCGCACCGTGCGGGACGAGGACGCCGAGGACCCCGCGACGAGCGGGGACCCCGACGACGGGCCGTCGGGGGCCGGTGGCAGCGCCGTCACGGGCGCAGGTCACGTGGACGCCCCGGTCGCCCCGGGTGGCGATCGGTAGACTGCCGTCCCGTGAAGATCCTCGTCATCGGTTCGGGTGCCCGCGAGCACGCCATCGTCCACTCGTTCGCCCAGGAGGCAGCGGCCACGGGTGCGGAGGCGCACGAGCTGCACGCCGCCCCCGGCAACCCGGGCATCGGCGAGCTCGCGACCCTGCACGCGGTCAGCGCGGTCGACGGGGAGGCCGTCGCGGCGCTCGCGACCCGCCTCGGCGCGGACCTGGTGGTGATCGGCCCCGAGGCGCCGCTCGTCGCGGGGGTCGCCGACGCGGTGCGCGCGGCCGGCATCGACTGCTTCGGACCGAGCGCACAGGCTGCCGCGCTCGAGGGCTCCAAGGCGTTCGCCAAGGACGTCATGGCCGCCGCGTCGGTCCCGACCGCGCTCGCGCACGTCTGCACCGACATCGACCAGGTCGCCGAGGCGCTCGACGCGTTCGGTGCCCCCTACGTCGTCAAGGACGACGGGCTGGCCGCGGGCAAGGGCGTCGTCGTGACCGACGACCGCCAGGAGGCTCTCGAGCACGCGCAGGCCTGCTTCGCGACGCCCCGCCCCGGTGCGGGAGACCCCGTCGTGGTCATCGAGGAGTACCTCGACGGCCCCGAGGTCTCGCTCTTCTGCCTGTCGGACGGCACGAGCGTCGTCCCCCTGGCCCCCGCGCAGGACTTCAAGCGCGCGTTCGACGGCGACGCCGGCCCCAACACGGGAGGCATGGGGGCCTACAGCCCGCTGCCCTGGGCGCCGGAGGGCCTGACCCAGGAGGTCGTGACCCGGGTCGCGCAGCCCACGATCGACGAGATGGCGCGCCGCGGCACGCCGTTCGCCGGCGTGCTCTACGTGGGTCTGGCGCTCACGAGCCGCGGCACCCGCGTGGTCGAGTTCAACGCGCGCTTCGGCGACCCGGAGACGCAGGTCGTCCTGGCCCGCCTCACGACCCCGCTCTCCGCGGTGCTGCGCGCAGCGGCGCGTGGTGAGCTCGCGGACTTCCCGCGCCTGCGCTGGTCCGACGACGCCGCGGTCACCGTGGTCGTCGCCGCCAACGGGTACCCGTCGAGCGTCCGCACGGGCGACCCGATCACGGGCATCGAGGGAGCCGAGGCGGTCGAGGGCGTGCACGTCCTGCACGCCGGTACGACGCTCGACGAGGGCACGCTGCGCAGCGCCGGCGGCCGCGTGCTGTCGGTCGTCGCGCGCGGCACGGACCTCGCCGAGGCACGGCGCCGGGTGTACGCGGGCGTCGACCAGGTCGTCCTGCCCGGCTCGCACCACCGCACCGACATCGCGGAGAAGGCGGCCCGGGACTGACCGCGTCCTTCCGACGGTACGGCCCGGTCGTCCCGCTCGGTCGGCGCCCCTGAGCGGGAGACGGCCAGGAGCGGGCGGACCTGGCGACGGACGAAGGCCCGCGAGCCGATGCTCGCGGGCCTTCGCCGTCCGGGTCCGTCCGACACAGGGGACCCGTCGGTGCGCAGACGGCCGAGGGCCGCACGCGCGCCTGTCAGGAGGTCGTGCAGGCCTGACCGTTGAGGGTGAAGACGGCCGGCACGCCGTTCGTGCCGCTGTGGCTCGCGTTGAAGCCGACCTCGGCGGACCCGCCCGGGGCGAGGTTCGCGTTCCAGGACAGCCCGGTCACCGTGACGTTCGCGCCGGTCTGCGTGAACTGGCCCGACCACGAGTTGGTGATCGTCTGGCCCGACGGGAACGTGAAGGCCAGGCTCCAGCCGTTGACCGTGCTGGTCGAGGTGTTCGTGATCTTCACGGTGCCGGTGAAGCCCGAGCCCCAGCCGTTCGCCGAGTAGGCGACGGTGCACGAGCCGGGGGGCGGGACGACGACCGTCGTGGTCGTCGCGCTCACCGCGGCCGAGGCCGCCGAGAGGTTGCCCGCGGTGTCCTTGGCCCGGACCGTGTACGAGTACGTGGTGCCCGCCGTCAGGCCCGTGTCGGTGAAGGACGTCCCGGTCGGGGTGCCGACCTGGGCTCCGTTGCGCAGGACCACGTAGCCGGCCACGCCGACGTCGTCGGTCGACGCGTTCCAGGAGAGCGGGACGGTGCTCGCCGTGGTCGTCCCCGCGGTCAGACCCGTGGGCGTCGAGGGCGGCAGGTCCGTCTGGCCCGCCGCGGTCGTGACCGACCGGGCGGCAGACGGCGTCGAGACGTTGCCGGCCGCGTCGCGCGCCGTGACCGTGAACGAGTACGTGGTCGCGGGGCTCAGGCCCGTCGCCGTGAAGCTCGTCGTGGTCGAGGTGCCGACCTGCACGCCGTTGCGGTAGACCGTGTAGCCCGTCACGCCGACCGCGTCGGTCGAGGCCGTCCACGAGAGGGGGACCGAGGTGGCCGTGGCCGTGCCCGCGGTGAGGCCCGTCGGTGCCGTGGGAGCCGTCACGTCGCCGGGCGTCGTGCCGCCGCCCTCGATGACCGGGTAGGCGTTCTCGACGAGCATCTCGAACTGCGCGTCGAACCACTGGCCCGCGAGCGGGGCCCCGCCCAGCGCGCCCGTCAGCTGGTTGGAGAGCTTGGGCGAGACGAACGTCGGGTCGCACATGCGGTCGAACCGCTTGCCCTGGTCGTTCGGGATGTCCGTCGAGGCGCCGTCGGACTCGCCCGGAGGCTTGACCCACACGAACGCGTGCAGGTGCGACTCGGGGTAGCCCGACGGTGTGGCCTGCGGGCGCTCACCGATGCCCGCGCCTGCGGGGTTGCACCACGCGCCGCGGTGGATGCGCTTGTCCACGCGGGACTCGTCGACGTAGGTGTTGTGGTTCGTCGACGTGCTGACCGCGGTCGGTCGGGCGTCGCCGCCCCACCCGTTGCGGGACGTGTCGATGAGCATGCCGATCGAGGCCGGGAAGCCCTCGGCGACCAGGAGGTCGTAGAGGTGCGCGGTCCAGTCGGCCTCGTCGAAGTCGGCGTTCCACTCGTAGAAGCTCGACGACCGGATGGGCGTGCCGCCGATCTGTACGTCCTCGAGGAACGGCTCGACCAGCGGCGTCGAGTTCGCGGTGTTGGTCACGAAGCCCGTGACCGATGCGAAGCCCGCGTTCGTCGACCTCACGACGTCGGCGAAGAGCTTGGCAGCGGGGCCCGAGTTGCTCGGCCAGCCCAGCCAGCCCGCGTGCGCGGCGTCGATGTAGGAGTAGACGTTGCCGACCGTGTAGAGCTCGTCGAGCGCGTACTTCACGCCCGCGCGGTAGTACGGGGCGGACTGCTGGCAGTCGGGCGTGCTGATGTTGGTGATGAGGTTGGGCAGCGAGTCGGGCTCGATCGTCGCCGCGATCCGCAGCGAGTCGTACTTGGGGTCGTCGAGGATGTCGACGATCGGGTCGATGTACTCGTTCTTGTAGCGCACGAGCCCGGCGTCCGTGGCGGGCAGCTCGCCGTTCGACGCGAGCGCGTAGCAGTCACGGCCGGGCAGGTCGTAGATGACCAGGTTGAACACGATCGGCACGCCCGCGTCCTTCTGGGCGAGCGCCTCGTCGAGGTGGAAGCGCAGGCCCGGGCCGTCGGCATTGCCCTCGATCGCGCTGATGCGGTCCATCCAGACGGCCGTGGGCTCGCCCGAGATCGCCTGCATCTTCGCAGCCAGGTCGTCGTCGGCGCGTGCGGCGGCCGCTTCCACGGCACCCGACCAGTACGGGTTCACGTACTGGGTGGCCCCGGCGTACGGGTTCGCGACGCGGGCCTCGGCCGCGGCGGCCGGAACCTGTGCGAGCGCGAGCGGAGCGGCGACGAGCGCCGCAGCGGCCATGGCTGTCGCGCCCTTGCGCAGCCGATGGGGGGTTGGTGACACGAGGTCCTCCTGAGGTTCGTCCTCGGACCGGACGACACCGGCCGGTCCGTGCCGCGGGAGTGCGGCGTCGAGCGCAACGTGCCACGGACCGGGTGTGGAGGGAACGACATGAAACGTTTAGGACGACACAGTCGTTCACCCGGCGGCGGCGGACGGAGGCGACGGTGGACGCCGCGACGTGCGAGGTCAGCGCGGTGGAGCAGTGGTGCCACGGAGCACGAGCCTTCCACCGGGGACCTCCCGGGAGGTCTCGTCGTCCGGGCGGTCGCCCTCGTGGCGTCCGACGGCGCGCAGGACCTGGCGCCCCGCCTCCTGCCCGAGAGCGCGGAGGGGGCGCGCGACCGCGGTGACGGGCGGGGTCGACAGGCGCAGCACGGGGGCGTCGCGACCGGCGACGACCGACACGTCCCACGGCACGGCCAGCCCGGCACGGCGTGCGACGTCGAGGACGACCAGGGCGCCCAGGGCGTCCGAGGTGACGATCGCCGTCGGGCGGACCGGGGTGGCGAGCAGCCGACGGGCGGTCGTCGCGACCTCCTCGAGCGTCGTGCAGGGCTCGACGAGCGTGGTGCCACCTCGACGGGCGACCTCGTCACGCACGGCAACCGCAGCGCCATGCCCTGACCGGAGCGACGTCGCGGACGCGAGCACCGCGACGTGCCGGTGTCCCAGGTCGCTGAGGTGCCGGCCGACCTTGACGTCTGCCGCCGGGTCGAGGGCCACCGTCCGCGGGGCAGGGTGTGCCGGGGCCGCCGGGGCCGCCGGGGCCGCCGAGGACCAGGAGACCTGGTCGACCAGCACGGTCAGGACGCCGAGCCGTTCGACGACGGCGAGGCGAGGGTCGTCGGTGCGGATCCCGGTCATGACGACGGCGTCGTAGCGGTGCTCGGCCCACCAGGTGGCGACCCCGGCTGCCGCCTCGGGGAGGGAGTCGACGAGGTGCACGGTCAACGGGAGGTCGGTGTCGAGGACGTCGCGGAGCCCGTCGGCGAGCTCGAGATCGGCGTCGGTCGACGCAGTCCCGATCTCGTCCCGGACGAGGAGCAGAGCGACCGTCCCGGACATTCCGCGCAAGGCCCTGGCCGCCACGCTCGGTCGCCAGCCGAGGTCCTCGGCGACCTGGAGCACGCGGCGTCTGGTGCGTTCGGAGACGCCCGGTCGCCCGTTGAGTGCGTAGGAGACGACCGCGATCGACACCCCGGCCGTGCGGGCGACATCCGTGATGGTGGGACGCCTACCGGTAGCAATCGGGCTTTCCGGACGTGAGAATGTGGCCACGGTCACACAGCATGCCGCAGGCAGCGCACACAGCACGACCCGACCGGCCCGACGGCGGACCGGTCGCACGGAGAACGCGGTACACGACGGAGTGGACACCATGGTCGATGTCATGACCCACCGACGAAACCTCACGATCGGTGTGCTCTCGCCCGTCGTGGGCGGCTTCTACTTCGGGAAGATCCTCGCGGGGATCTCACGAGGACTACGGACGGGCGGCCACCGGGTGGTCGCGTTCCAGACCTATCCGGCCGACCTGGACCGGGAGGAGTTCCCCGACCGGCCGCCGCACCGGCAGATCGTGGGGCTCGACGTGATGGACGGCGTCATCGTGGTGACGTCCGCGGTCGAGCACGACGTCCTGCGTGGGCTCGATCGATCGGGCAAGCCTCTCGTGGTGATCAGCGAGACCGTCGACGACCTCGGGGCGCCCGTGGTCACACCCGACAACGCGGGTGGTGTGCGCGCCGCCGTCGAGCACCTCCTCCAGCACGGCCACGAGCGCATCGGGTTTCTCGGGAACCCGCGCCAGCACGACCTCGTCGAGCGGCACGCCGCGTACGAGGCCGCGCTGCGCGCCCGCGGGATCGAACCGCGACCCGAGTGGATCTACCAGACCCGCGACAACCAGGAGGCGGCGGGGGCGGCAGCGGCACGGGCCGCTCTCCAGGAAGGGCTCGACACCACCGCGACGGTCGCGGGCACCGACCGCAACGCGGTGGGCTTCCTGCGGTCGCTCGCCGATGCCGGCCTCGTGCTACCCCGCGACCAGGCGCTGATCGGCTTCGACCACTCCGACGGCGGTGCCCGGTCCCGACCGCGGCTCTCGTCGGTCGACCCCCACCACGACCGGGTCGGTGAGCTGGCCGCCGAGCTGTTGCTCGCGCGCATCCACGGTGAGCAGGTGGGGCCCGGGCAGCACCTCGCCGAGGCGACGCTGGTCTGCCGCGAGTCCTGCGGCTGCGTCGACAGCACACGGACGGACCTGCTCGTCGACGGCATACCGACGTCGGCCGAGGCGGCCGAGGCCGGCACCGCCACGGCCCGCCTCGACGCCGTCGCGCGCGCCGTGCTCGACGACTCCGTCGTGCTGCGAGCCCGCCGAGGCCCGGGGAGCACCGGCCCGACCGGTTCCGGCGAGAGCGCCGTCGGTGGATGGGTGCGGGCGGTCGTCGGCACGATGACCGACGCGGCCGGCGACGGCACGGTGCCCACGCCGCACTTCTACCGGGCGCTCGCCGACCGCACCGCCGTGCTGCGCCCCGTGCCCGAGGCGCTCGAGCTGCTCGTGCCGGCCGTGCGTGCGCTCGAGGCCGAGCTCGGGGCCGGGACCAAGCGCCGTGGCCCGGCGGGGTCGATCAGCGCCGTGGTCGGGGTCGGCGGGGCGCGGGGACGCCCGCAGGGACGCTCTCTGGCGCTGAGCGACGTGACGACCGAGGTCCTCGTCGCGCTCGCCAAAGGATGCACCCACGCGCTGCTCGTCCGCTCGGGGAACCTCGAGCGGGCGATGGTCGACCAGTACGAGCTCGACCTCGAGCTCATGCATGCCGACAGCGCGTCGCTGCGTCACCTCGAGTGGCTGCCGAGGGGCCAGGTGGGGCCGGCTGCGATCGCCCTCTGGAACCCTCCCGGTGCAGGACCGGGAGGGGGCGCGCTGGAGGTCGCCGGCGTCCGTGGCAGCCTGGCCGGCCGACGGCTCGTCGGGCACAGGTTTCCCGCGGCGCAGTTCCCTCCGCGCGCGCTCCTGAGTGCCGACGCTCTCTCGTTCGTCATCCCCGTGGCGTCCGACGCGAGCGACTGGGGGTACCTCGTGATCGGCGGCCCGGTCGACACCCGTGCGACCAGCGCACGCGAGAGGTACAACCACTGGGCAGCGATGCTCGCGGTCGCGCTCGACCAGGAGGACCACCTCGCCGCGCTGCGTGCCCAGCGGACGGAGCTCGAGGAGGCGGCGCTGCGCGAGCGACGGTTGGCGGAGGAGATCAGCGTGAGCGAGGAACGCTACGCCCTGGCCTCGGTCGCCGCGTACGACGCGACCTGGGACTGGGACGTCGCGACCGGCACGGTCTACTTCTCGCCGTCCTGGAGGGCGATGCTCGGCCTCCCCGCCGACGACCTGAAGACCGCCGACCCCGAGGAGTGGCTCGACCGGGTCCATCCCGAGGACCTTCCCGCAGTCCAGGTCGCGCTCGCGGTCCAGCTCGGCGGCGTCGGCGGGATGCTCGACCTGGAGCACCGGCTGCTGGCGGCCGACGGCCGCTACCTGCGGGTGCACTGCCGCGCCGTGACGGTGAGCGACGGCGCAGGATGTCCGACACGCATGGTCGGAGTCCTGACGGACTGCTCGGACGAACGACAGGAGATCACCTCCCGAGGCGAGGGCGGGTGGATGAGAGACTAGGCGCCGTGACTGACTCGCGCGACGCCCTCGACACGGCCCACCTCGATCTCCCGGGGTGGCGGCACGTCTACTCGGGCAAGGTGCGCGACCTCTACGAGCCGGACCTCGCGCAGCTCGGTGGCGCGCACCCGCTCGGCGACGTGGTCCTCGTGGTCGCGAGCGACCGTGTCAGCGCGTTCGACCACGTGCTGTCCCCGGGCATCCCGGACAAGGGCGTCGTCCTGACCCAGCTCAGCCTGTGGTGGTTCGACAAGCTCGCGGACCTGGTCCCGAACCACGTCGTCAGCACCGAGGCCAGCGCCATGCCGGGCGACGGCCTGGTGCCCGACGCCGTCGCGGGGCGTGCCATGGTCTGCCGCCGGCTCGAGATGTTCCCGGTCGAGTGCGTCGCCCGCGGGTACCTCACGGGCTCCGGCCTCGTCGAGTACCGCGTGGACCGTACGGTGTGCGGAGTTCCGCTGCCCGAGGGGTTGGTCGACGGGTCGCGCCTGCCTGAGGCGATCTTCACGCCCGCGGCCAAGGCCGAGGTGGGGGAGCACGACGAGAACGTGTCGTTCGATGTCGTCGCGGAGACGATCGGGATCGACGCCGCGACCCGCCTGCGCGATCTGACGCTCGCCGTCTACTCGCGCGCCGAGGAGATCGCGCGCGCGCGCGGCGTGATCCTCGCCGACACCAAGTTCGAGTTCGGGATCGACCCCGTCTCGGGCGCGACCGTCCTGGGGGACGAGGTGCTGACTCCCGACTCCTCGCGCTTCTGGCCCGCGGACCAGTGGCAGCCGGGGCGCTCGCAGCCCAGCTTCGACAAGCAGTACGTCCGTGACTGGCTCGCCTCCGAGGCCTCGGGCTGGGACCGTGCGTCCGACGCGCCGCCGCCCTCGCTGCCCGCCCACGTCGTCGAGCGCACGCGCGACCGCTACCTCGAGGCCTACGAGCGGATCACGGGCGAGTCCCTGTTCTGAGCCCTGAGCCCGTCGGGGAGCCGAGGCGCTCGCGGACGTAGCGGTGGCCGGTCGGTGACGTCCAGCGCACCGTGCCGTCGGCCGTGAGCTCGGGGCGCCAGCCGGACCGTGCCCGGACCACGTGGTGGTGCCGGCACAGCGAGATGAGGTCCTCGGGCCGGACGTCGGGCTCGGGGGCGTCCGGCTCTCGCGGCGCAGGGCGGGCCACGTGGTCGAGGTCGCACCGGAAGGCGGGCACCGAGCATCCCGGGAACGTGCACGTGCGGTCCCGCGCGAGCACGGCGGCGATCACCTGGACCCCTGGCCCGGGGCGGGCTGCGAGCGACGGATCGAACATGTGTTCGATCCTAGGTCGAGCCTCTGACACCGCAGGTCGGGGCTGCCTCTTGCCCCGATGGGTCGTCGCACGATATATATCGACCATGCCCACAGCGACGAGCGGCCCGGCCGGCGGGAAGCCCTTCCGCATGACCGAGCAGGCCTACCTGATCCTGCTCTCCCTCACCCCCGAGCCGCTGCACGGCTACGCCGTCATCCAGGCCGTCGCCGAGCTGTCCGACGGCGCCACCGCCCTCGGCGCCGGAACCCTGTACGGCAACCTCGACCGGCTCTCGGGGGCCGGCCTCGTCGAGCCCGCAGGTGAGGAGGTCGTCAACGGTCGCCTCCGGCGCTACTACCGGATCACCGACGACGGCCGCCGCGCGGCCGAGCAGGAGACGGCCAGGCTCCGCGAGCTCGCCGCCAGGGCGCAGAAGGCCCTCGACACGCGCGGCACGGCAGTGCGCCCGACGTCGGGCAGGCTCGCCGGAGGGCTGGCCTGATGCGCCGCCGCGACCTGACACTCTACGAGCGCTTCGAACGGTCGGCGCGCTGGTGGGCCCGCGCCTACCCGCGCCGCTGGCGCGAGGTCCACGGTGACGAGCTGCTCGCGGTCCAGCTGGACGTCGCGCACGCGGGGGCCGAGGCCGCGGGGACGCCCGCGCCCGACCGGTTGAGCACCGACGAGGTCCGCAGCCTGCTGCGCGCCGGCTGGGGGCTGCGGTGGCGCGAGCACCCGCCGCTGTGGCAGTGGGTCCTGTACCGGATGTTCGACAGGCGGCTGCCCGAGAAGTACTGGTGGTGGGTCGCGGACGACATCCACGGAGCCGCCTACGCGTTCCGGGCACAGGCCGGGGTGGTCGCCATGCTCGTCCTGGCCACGACGTGGCCTACGCCCGTCGCGTTCCTGACCGGGCAGGGGGTCTACGTCCCGATCTACCTGTCGTCCTGGTACTGGTGGGCGTTCATGGCGCTGACGATCGTCGTCGGGGGCACGGCCTTCCGCAAGGACCGAGTCCGTCGGGCCTGGCGTCGGCACGTCATGGAGGGCAACATGCCGGTGCCGCCGCGTGCACCGGCCCCGCTGCCGCCCGGCGTCGAACGTCCGGCACCCACGCCCGCCTCATCGACCCCCCGGGACGCCGGGCCGACCTCCTGACGGGAGACCCCCGCGGTCGAGAACGAGGTCGAGGTCGCCGTGGCGCGCAGAACGGCCACGACCTCGTTCTCGGGCACCCCCGCAGGGGGCACCCGACCGACGCCTGAGACGCGACCCGGCCCCGTGCGCGGCCCGGGTAAACTGGCCCCGGAATCCCCACCCACCGAGATCCGTGCGACCTCGTCGCCGCCCTCGCGGCGCGCCCCGAGCCTCGTGCGGACCTGTCCGAGCCGAGCCGGCCGGACCAACTTCCCGAGGAGCTCCTGTGGGACGCGTAGTCGTCGAGGTCATGCCCAAGCCCGAGATCCTGGACCCGCAGGGCAAGGCCGTCGTCGGGGCGCTCCCGCGCCTGGGCTTCACCCAGTTCACCGGCGTGCGCCAGGGCAAGCGGTTCGAGCTCGAGGTCGAGGGTGACGTCACCCCCGAGGTGCTCGCCGCGGCCCGCGAGGCCGGCGAGAAGGTCCTGTCGAACCCGGTCATCGAGGACGTCGTCCTCGTCGCCGAGCTCACGGCCGAGCTGGGCGGGGAGAGCGCCTGATGAGCGCCCCCGCAGCGACCGGCCTGGCCACGGCCCGGATCGGTGTCATCACGTTCCCCGGCACGCTCGACGACCGCGACGCCGCGCGTGCGGTGCGCCTGGCCGGCGGCGAGCCCGTGTCCCTGTGGCACGCGGACGCGGACCTGCACGGGGTCGACGCGGTCGTGCTGCCGGGCGGCTTCTCGTACGGCGACTACCTGCGCGCCGGGGCGATCAGCCGCTTCGCTCCCGTCATGGACTCGCTCGTCGACGCAGCCAGGGGCGGGCTGCCCGTCCTGGGCATCTGCAACGGCTTCCAGATCCTCACCGAGGCGCACCTGCTGCCCGGCTCGATGATCAAGAACGACCACCTCGCGTTCATCTGCCGCGAGCAGACCATGGTCGTGGAGAACGCCGACACCGCCTGGACGCGTGACTACACCGCGGGCCAGCGCATCACGGTGCCGCTCAAGAACCAGGACGGCCAGTTCGTCGCCGACGAGCGCACGCTCGACGAGCTCGAGGCCGAGGGCCGCGTCGTCTTCCGCTACGACGGCTGGAACCCCAACGGGTCGCGCCGCAACATCGCGGGCATCTCGAACGCGGCGGGCAACGTCGTGGGCCTCATGCCGCACCCCGAGCACGCGGTCGAGGCCGGGTTCGGCCCCGCGAACGCGTCCGGCCCGCGCGCGGGCACGGACGGGCTGGGCTTCTTCACCTCGGTGCTGAGCACGCTCGTCCAGGCCTGAGAGCCCGTCGCCCCGCGCGACACGCGCACCGCCCGACGGCGGCGCTCACCTCCCGAGGTGAGCGCCGCCGTCGGGCAGTGGCGTCCTCGGGGACGGATATCACCCGCCTCCCCGCCGCCCGACCCGTTACCCTGGTCCGGTGCTCACCCTCTTGTCCGGTTCCTCCGTGTTCGGCGCCCTGATGATCGACTGCGTCGCGTGGGTGACCGGTGTGCTCGGCGCGGCGCCGGGTCGGGTAGGGGCGATCGGCTCGCGCATCGAGGCCGTGGTCGCGGACTGGGGCTGGTTCGGCCCGGCGGGCGAGATGACCGAGCGCATCGCGTACACGCCGCTGCGGGTAGCTCTCGCGCTCTTCCTGGTCATGTCCGTGGCGGCGGTCGCCGCGCTCGTGTCGAGCGTCGTGACGCGCCGGAGCCGGTGAGACGGCGGGGTCAGAGCCCCGCGACCAGGTTGACGACGGCGCCGATGATCACGGTCCCGAACAGGTAGGACAGCAGGGCGTGGCCCAGCGTCGTGCGTCGGATCTCGCCCGACGTCACGTTGGTGTCGGAGATCGCGAAGCTCATCCCGACCGTGAACGCGACGTACATGAAGTCGAGGTACCGGGGCGGCTCGGCCTGGTTGAAGTCGATGCCGCCGTCGGTGCCCGTGTAGTACTGGCGTGCGTAGGCCAGGCCGAACAGGGTGTGGACGGCGGCCCACGAGATCGCGATGCTCCCCACGGCGAACACCGCGGTGAGCGCCTGGGCCCGCTTGTCGTCGGGCGACGCGAGCAGCAGGAGCGCGACCCCCACGAGGCTCACGACCGACGCCGCCAGGATGAACAGGTGCGTCACCCGGCGCGAGGGCTCCTCGCGTGTGGCATGGCTCGCCGTGACCCGGGCGTCCATGGGGGCGATGACGAGCCACGTCCACGCGATGAACAGCAGGGCCGCGACGCTCCACCCCGCGAGGAATGCGAAGCGCGGGTATCCCTGCGAGCCGAACCAGAACCCGACGCCCGCCCCGACGAGCAGCCCGACCGCGAGACGCACCGCAGGGCCGGCCCCGAGGCGGTCGCGCGGGACGGGGGTCGAGGGCAGGTCCGGGCGGGAGGGGGTCACGCGGTCAGTCAACCACCGGCGCCGCGGCCCGGCGCGTCGGCCGGGCTCGTCCCGCGGCGTCCGCCGCTATGCGCCCTCGGCGAGGTACCGGAGCTGCGCCCGGACGCTCTGGCGCGCCGCGGGGAGCACGCCGAGGGCGACGTCGCCGTACACCGAGGCGGTCACGTCGTCGACGAGCGCCTCCGTCACCGCCTCGCCCGCCCGGTCCCCGAGCGCGGTGCGCACCTGCGCGAGCCGGTCGGCCCGGTGCTCGCGGTACGACCGCACGGCGACGGACAGGTCGTCCAGGTGCGGGCCGTGCGCGGGCAGCACGGTCGCAGCGCCGAGCGACTCGAGCAGGTCGAGGCTCGCGAGGTAGTCGCGCAACGAGCCGTCGGGCTCGGCGATGACGGTCGTACCGCGGCCCAGGACGGTGTCGCCTGTCAGCACGCTGCCGTGCGGGCCGTCGTCGGGGAGGCGGAAGCTCGTCGAGTCGCCCGTGTGCCCGGGTGTCGCGAGCACCTCGATCCGCAGGCCGGCCGCGTGGATCGTCTCGCCGCCGAGCAACGGCGCTGCGTCGCGGGAACGAGCCGGGTGGCAGTGCGCGGGGTCGGCCGCGCGGACCGGTGCGCCCGTGAGCTCGGCGAAGCGTGCCGCCCCTGCGGTGTGGTCCGCGTGGCGGTGCGTGATCAGGACGAGCTCGACGGGCGGCCCGGCGGCCAGGGTCGTGAGGTGAGCGACGTCGTCGGGCCCGGGGTCGACGACCACGCGGGTGCCCGCCCCGGGCGCGGCCAGGACGTAGGACCTGGTCCCGTCGAGCGTCATGGGTCCAGGGTTGGGGGCGAGCAGCACCGAGGCCTGGCTCGTGACGAGGACGGGCACGCCCGACGGCGCCGCGTGGGCGGGCCGTCGGGTGCGGTCGTCGCTCGGTGGGGTCACGGCTCGGCGTCAGTCTCCGAGCGCGGCCGCGAGCAGCTCGATCGTCTGCGTGCGGCCGGGCGTCGCGTCGAGCGACTCGTCGGCGCGCGAGCCCGCGACGGGCACGACCATGACCTCGTCGACGCCGTGCCGGGAGGCGAGCTCGCGCACGCGGCGGGCCGCGGCCTGGGGCTCGTCGACGATCCAGCGGTCGAGCATCTCCTCGGCCATCTGGGACGTGAGCCCGTCGAGCGGCGTGGACGCGGCGTCCTCGACCGTCTCCTGGGCGCCCAGCGGCTTCCCCGAGCGCAGGCGGGCCATCATGCGCGCCTGCGGCAGCGCGCGGGCGCGTGCCTCGTCGAGCGTCGGGGCGACCGACACGTTGACCGTCAGGAACGTCTCCGGCGCGGGGTGCTCGGCCGACGGGCGGTAGCCGTCGCGGTAGAGGGCGAGGATCTCGTCGATGCCGGCGCCCGAGAAGTGGTTGGCGAACACGTACGGCAGGCCGAGCTCGGCGGCCAGGCGCGCGGAGTAGTCGCTCGACCCGAGCAACCACACGGTCGGCACCGACTCGGCGGCCGGAGTCGCGTGGACGTCGTAGACCTGACCGGTCGTGAGGCGGACCGAGGCGCCCTCGGCACTCATGAGCGAGCGGATGTCCTGGACGTGCTGGGGGAAGCGGTCGACGTCGGACGTCGGGCCGCTGCTGCGCAGCAGGGCGGTGACGACCGGGTCGCTGCCGGGCGCGCGCCCGATGCCCAGGTCGACGCGCCCCGGGGCCATGGCCTCCAGGACCGCGAACTGCTCCGCGACGACGAGCGGCGCGTGGTTGGGGAGCATGACGCCGCCCGACCCGACGCGGATCCGCTCGGTCACCGCGGCGGCCGCCGAGATCATGACGGGCGGTGCGGACGCGGCGACCGCGGGCATGTTGTGGTGCTCGGCGAACCAGTAGCGCGTGAAGCCGAGGCGGTCGGCGAGGCGCACGAGGTCCAGGGAGGCGGCGATGGCCTGGGCGGAGGACTGTCCCGAGCGGACGGGGACGAGGTCGAGGACGGAGAGGCGCGGCGAGGTAGTCATCGCCTGGTGCAACCCCGGGATACGGCCGGGGTATTCCTGCGCGGCCGCTGGGTGCGGAGTACGTGTCGTCGTCGGGCAGGTTTCACGACACGTACTCCGCACCCGGCCGGACGGTCAGCGGCGCAGCGCCTGCTCGACGTCCTCGATCAGGTCGAGCGGGTCCTCGAGGCCGATCGACAGGCGCACGGTCGTCTCCGCGATCCCGACGGCGGCACGCCCGTCCGGCCCCAGCTTGCGGTGCGTCGTGGTCGCGGGGTGCGTGATGAGCGACTTGGCGTCACCCAGGTTGTTGGAGATGTCCACGACCCGCAGCGCGTCGAGGAACTGGAACGTGCGCTTCTTGAGGAGCTCGGGGTCGGTGCCCGGGTCGTCGGCGCCCGGCACGTCGAGGTTGAACGTCACGACCGTCCCGCCCCCGCTCTGCTGGGCCTTGGCGAGCTCGACCTGCGGGTGCGAGGCGAGGAACGGGTAGCGCACGGCCGTGACGCCGGGCAGCTCCTCCAGCGCGGTCGCGACCTGGAGGGCCGAGGCGTTCTGCGCCTTGACGCGCACCGACAGCGTCTCGAGCCCCTTGACCAGGACCCAGGCGTTGAACGCGCTGAGAGAGGGGCCCGTGTTGCGGATGAAGGTCTGGACGGGTCCCTTGACGTACTCCTCGGAACCCAGGATCGCGCCGCCCAGCACGCGGCCCTGCCCGTCGATGTGCTTGGTCGCCGAGTACACGACGACGTCGGCGCCGAGCTCGAGCGGCTTCTGCAGGACGGGGGTGGCGAACACGTTGTCGAGCACGACGACGGCACCCGCGGCGTGCGCGAGCTCGCTCACGCGGCGCACGTCGATCACGTCCTGCATGGGGTTGGACGGGGTCTCGAAGAAGACGACGTCCGCGGGGGTCGACAGCGCCTCCTCCCACTGCGAGAGCACGTGACCGTCGACGTAGTCGGTGCGCACGCCCCACTTGGCGAAGATCTCGTCGAAGATCACGAGCGACGAGCCGAACAGCGCGCGGGCCGCGACGATGCGCGACCCGGCACCGACCAGCGCCGCGAGCGAGGTGAAGACCGCGGACATGCCCGACGCGGTCGCGTAGCAGGCCTCGGCGCCCTCGATGAGGCGCAGCCGCTCCTCGAACGTGTGCACCGTCGGGTTGCCGTAGCGCGAGTAGATGAAGCGGTCGACCTCGCCCGTGAACGCGGCCTCGGCCTCCGCGGCGCTCCCGTACACGTAGCCCTGCGTGAGGAAGAGCGCCTCGCTCGTCTCCTCGAAGTTGGTGCGGGCGTGGCCGCCGCGCACCGCGAGCGTGTCGGGACGGACCGAACGGGGGAGGGGGCCACGACCCGAGCCGCCCGGGATGCCGGCGGGGATGCGGAGCACGCCGTCCCCGGTCGCGGCGCTCACGACTGCGTCCAGGGGAGGCCCGCGGCGCGCCAGCCGTCGGAACCACGGTGACCGGCGCCGTCGAGCGCTCCCTCGAAACCCTCGAGGACGTTGTACGCGGGACCCAGCCCCGCGGCGGTCGCGGCCTTGGCCGCGCCGATCGAGCGGGCTCCCGAGCGGCACAGGAAGACGACCGGACGCTCAGGGCTCAGCCCGGCCGCGGTGAGCTCCGCGACGAACGCCGGGTTCGGGCGGCCCGCGACGTCGACCCACTGGGTCAGGACGGGCTCGCGGCCCGTCGAGGACAGGTCGGGGACCCCGACGAAGCGCCACTCGGCGTCGGTGCGGACGTCCACGAGGACGGCGCTCGGGTCGTTCTGGAGAAGGGTCCACGCCTGCTGGGGCGTGATGTCGCCGGCGTACCCGTCGGCGGGACGGGCGTCGGGGACCGGGGCAGCGGTCGCGCGGTCGGGGGCACTCATGGTGATCCTCCATCGGTCGTGGCGGTAGCACCCTCGCCCGTCACCGGGGGGTTGCTGCGGCGTCATCGTGCCAAGTCACTCAGCCGCTCTGGATGGTTGCGTCGGATCGTACGCCACCGTGACCACGGAAAAGAACAGGTGTCTCGCAGGGTGGTCGGGCTAGGTTCTGCGCATGAGCCACCTCCCCGAACCCGACCGCGCGCCCGACCAGGCCGAGGAGCCCCTGGCCGGTGGGAACTCGACGACCGTGGTGCGGCGAGGCGACACCGTCCGCCGCACCGCAGGGCCCTGGACGCCCACGGTCCAGGCGCTCCTGCGGCACCTGCGCGCACAGGGCGTCGCCGAGGTGCCCGAGCCGCTCGGGACGGACGAGCAGGGGCGCGAGGTGCTGTCGTTCCTCCCCGGTGACGTCGGGAACTACCCGCTGCCACCGTGGGTCTGGGACGAGTCGGTGCTCCGGGACGCGGGCGCGCTGCTGCGGCGCGTGCACGACGCGAGCGTCGGGTTCCTCGACACAGGCGCCGCCGCCCTTGTCCCCGACGCTCCGCCGGCGGCCCCCACCTGGCAGACCGCACCGCACGAGCCTGCCGAGGTCGTGTGCCACAACGACGTCGCCCCGTACAACCTGGTCTTCCGTGACGGGGCCGTGGTCGGGCTCATCGACTTCGACACCGCGAGCCCCGGCCCCCGGATCTGGGACCTGGCCTACCTCGGCTACCGGCTCGCGCCCCTCGTGGCGGACGCGGGGGAGTCGGAGGGGAGCGACGTCGTCGGGCGGCTGGACCCGTTGGCGCGCCTCGACGCCCTGGTCCGCGCGTACGGGATGCCGTACTCGCGCCGGGAGGTCCTGACCGTCGTGGTCGCGCGGCTCGACGAGCTCGCGGCGTTCACGGACGAGCGTGCGGCCGCGACCGGACGCGACGACTTCCGGGAGCACGCGGCCATGTACCGCTCCGACGCGCAGCGGGTCGAGAGTCTCGCGACGGCGTCCGATTCGCCGGATCTGCCCACCTGACAGGTTGCCTCTGCTCATCATCCGAGACGCTGTGCCCACCGGTTGACACGCTCCGCGCGCCTCGACCATCCTGGACACCAGGTCATGAGTGCCAGCGCAAAACCCCGGTTTGCTGGCCGGCAACCCTCCTCCGCGGTGGGGTGCCCCGGGTGACGACCAGGTCCCTCTCTATCAGGAGGGGGGCAAGCGCGGAGGGGCCGGCACGGCGAACTCCGACGACCACCGGAGGACGTGCCATGAGCGCACATGCAGTCATCGAAGCCCCTACCTCGTGTGCCGTGCTGCCCGTCGTGGGCAGCGACACCCTGGTCCCCCTCGTCGACGGGCGCAGCGTCCCGTACGCGAACCTCGACGTCGCGGCCTCGGCACCGGCGCTCCAGGTCGTGGCCGACCGGGTCACCGAGGTCCTGCCGCTGTACGCGAGCGTGCACCGCGGCGCGGGCTACCTCTCCCAGGTGTCGACGGCCCTCTACGAGGCTGCGCGTCAGACCATCGGCGCGTTCGTGGGGGCGCGCGAGGACGACGTCACGATCGTCACGCGCAACACCACGGACTCCCTCAACCTCCTCGCGGGCTGCGTCCCGGCCCAGGCCGACGGCTCGCCGGGGCGGGTGCTCGTCCTCGACGTCGAGCACCACGCGAACCTCCTGCCCTGGCAGCGCACGGGGGGCGCCACGGTCCTGGTCGGCGGTGCGACCGTCGCCGAGACCCTGTCGGGCCTGCGCGCCGAGCTCTCGCGCTTCCCGTACGCGCTCGTCGCGATCACGGGGGCCTCGAACGTCACGGGCGAGTCGCTGCCCCTCGCCGAGGTCGTGGCCGCGGCGCACGACGCCGGCGCGCGCGTCCTGCTCGACGGCGCACAGCTCGTCCCGCACCGCGGCGTCTCGCTCGCCGCGAGCGACGTGGACTACGTCGCGTTCTCTGGGCACAAGACGTACGCGCCGTTCGGTGCGGGCGCGCTCGTGGGCCGCCGCGACTGGCTCGACACCGGCACGCCCTACCTCGCCGGCGGCGGCGCGGTGCGCAACGTGACGCTCGACGGCACCACGTGGCAGAGCGCCCCGGCGCGGCACGAGGCCGGGTCGCCCAACGTGATCGGCGCGGTCGCGCTCGCCTCCGCGTGCGACGCGCTCGCGGCCCTCGAGCCCGGCGTGCTCGTCGCGCACGAGACCGAGCTGCGGGCCCGCCTCGTCGAGGGCCTGGAGGCGATCGACGGCGTGCGCGTCGTGCGCGCCTGGGCCGACGCGGTCGACCCCGTGGGGGTCGTGACGTTCTCGGTCGACGGTTCCGACGCGGGGCTGGTCGCGGCCTACCTGTCGGCCGAGCACGGCATCGGCGTGCGCGACGGCCGCTTCTGCGCGCACCCGCTCCTGGCGCGGCTGGGCTTCCCGGCGGGGGCGATCCGGGCGTCGATCGGGGTCGGCACCACGGGTGAGGAGATCGACCGGCTCGTCTCCGCGCTGCGCACCTGGGTGAGCGAGGGGGCGAAGGCCCGGTACGAGGTCGTGGACGGCTGCTGGGTCGTGAGCGACGACCCGCGACCGCTCCTGCAGGTCGCGGGGCTCTCGGGCCTGTTCGCGACGGCCGCCGCGGGCAACATCACGGCCGCCGTGGGCTGCGGACCCGCCCCCGCCTGAGCACCCTCTGACCTGCGGAGACGCTGCCTGGAGCGCAACGTTCACCGGGGCGTCACCTCGCCGTTCACGAACGACCGTTCCGTGGTCTTGGCGGCGACGCCTGCGTGTGTTCTGATATGCGCTGTGCAGCACGATGTCCACCTTGAAGGCCACGGGTTCCGCCTCGAACCCCTGGCTGTCGCGCACGCCGGTGCGCTGGCCCAGATCGTCGATCCGTCGATGTGGGCAGGCATGAGTACGACCCTCCCCGAGGGGGAGGTCGGGATGGTGAACTTCATCGAGGACACCCGCGCCACGCGCGCGCTGACGGCGTTCGCCGTCGTCGACGCGGGCTCGGGTCTCGTGGTGGGGAGCACCGCTTTCCGTGACCTGTCGCTCGATGACAGGCGCGTGGAGATCGGGCGGACCTTCTACGCCCGTTCCACGTGGGGGAGCCTCGTCAACCCGGTCTCGAAATGGTTGCTGCTCCGACATGCGTTCGAGTCGTGGGACGTGCACCGTGTCGGCTTCCGGGTCGACGCGCGCAACACGCGCTCCCTCGCCGCGATGCGTCGCCTCGGCGCGTACGAGGAGGGCGTCATGCGTGGTCACCGCACGGCTCCCGACGGGACCCGGGCCGACTCGGTGTGCTTCTCGATCCTGGCGCACGAGTGGCCCGGCGTCGAGCTCGGCCTGCTCGCCCGGATCACGAGCCCGCGCATCGTGCCCGTGCTCGGCCCGGTCGGGCTCACCGCCACCGGGGAGCCCGACGCCGTGGGTCCTGGGGCCGGGGTGCCCGTGGGACCGCCGGTCCTCACGGTGGTACCGGCCGTCGGCGAGCTGTCGCTCGCGGGGGCCGGCGGCTTCGACGCCGTCGCAGGGTCGTCCCCCGACCGCGCCGCGGCCGCCGACCTGCCCCCGGTCATCGCGCTCTGACCGGTTCGTCCCCCCTGTCCACAGCACCGCCCCGGGACCCAGATGGGTCCCGGGGCGGTCTTCGTCGGGGCGTCAGTCCTTCTTGAAGGCGTCCTTGACGTCGTCGCCGGCCTGCTTGACGTTGGCCTTCGCCTGGTCGGCGTGGCCCTCGGCCTCGAGGCGCTCGTTGCCGGTCGCCTTGCCGGTGCCTTCCTTGACCTTGCCCTTGGCCTCTTCGGCACCGTGCTTGATCTTGTCTCCCAGTCCCATGGGGTCCTCCCTCGGTGTTGGTGGGTGCTTCCTGACGACCGTAGGCAGGGCTGCCGGGGACTCGCATCTCGGAGGACGGGCGGTCCACGAGACCTTCACAAGTGGTCGGGCAGGATGCCCGCATGGAGAACGACGTCGTCCTGGAAGGGTTCGGGCTGCGCCTCGAACCGCTCGCCGAGCAGCACGCGCCCGCGCTCGGCGCGTTCGTCGACGACGCCCTGTGGGCCGGGATGTCGTCGCCCACGCCGCGCGGGACGCCCGCCATGTCCGCTTACGTGCGCGAGGCGGTGGCGGCGCCGGGGCGCCTGGCGTGGGCCGTCGTCGGGCCGGTGGCTCCGGGTTCCGGGCCCGACGGCGTCACGTCCGTCCGCGGCAGCACCTCGCTCTACGAGTGGTCGCCCTCGCAGGGCCGCGTCGAGCTCGGCTCGACCTTCTACGACCGGCCCTGGTGGGGCGGCGTGACCAACCCGGCGTGCAAGTACCTGCTGCTGCAGCACGCGTTCGAGGTGCTCGACGTCGAGCGCGTCGCGCTGCGGGCCGACGCTCGCAACGCGCGGTCGATCGCGGCGATCCAGCGGCTCGGCGCGATCCCCGAGGGGGTGCTGCGCAGCCACCGTGTCGCGCCCGACGGGTCGCGCGGCGACACGGCCTACTTCTCGATCCTCGCGGACGAGTGGCCGGCCGTGCGGGACGGGTTGCTGGACCGCGTGCATCGCCTGCCGCCGGGGCAGCGGTCGAGGTGACGGGCTGACGCGAGCCGCCCCTGTGGCCTCTTTCCCCGATCCTCCTTAGGTTGGAAGGATGCCTCCGCGAGCCTGCGGTGGGCGCACCGACCGCTGGAGGGCTGTTGACGACCGAGGGCGCACGACCGGCAGGACCTGTGGTCGACCCGGACGACCGGGCCTTCTTCGGGCACCCGCGGGGCCTGTCGACCCTGTTCGGTCTCGAGGTCTGGGAGCGGTTCTCCTTCCTCGGGATGCAGGCGATCCTCGTCCTGTTCTTCACGGCGACCGTCGCGGACGACGGGCTCGGGATGGCGGCGGGGCCGGCCGCATCGATCGCGGCGGGCTACGGGACGATGGTCTACCTGGTCTCGGTCGGGGGCGGGTGGATCGCGGACCGGGTCCTGGGCTCGTACCGCGCGGTCCTGTGGGGCGGCATCCTCATCGCGTGCGGGCACTACACCATGGCGATCCCCGCCGAGCTCTCGACGTGGCTCGGGCTGGTCCTCATCAGCCTGGGCACGGGCCTGCTCAAGCCCAACGTGTCGACCCTCGTGGGCAAGCTCTACTCGACCACGGACGAACGCCGGGACGCCGGGTTCGCGCTCTACTACATGGGCATCAACGTCGGGGCGTTCTTCGGGCCCCTCGTGACGGGGTGGCTCGGCGCCGACGTCGGGTGGCACTGGGGGTTCTCGGCCGCCGCGATCGGCATGACCGCGGGAGTGGTCCAGTACGTCGTCGGTCGCAAGCACGTCCCCGGGCACGGGCGCGGCCCCGAGGCGCCCCTGCCACCGGCCGTGATGCGCCGGACCCTGTGGATCCTGGGAGGCGCCGCGGCCGGGGTGGTGATCCTCGCCGTCGGGCTCGCGCTCGTGGGGCGGCTCAGCATCGCGGGCGTCGTCGACGCGCTGACCGTGGTCGCCATGGCCGCCCCGATCGTCTACTTCACCGTCATGTTCCGCAGCCCCCGCGTGACGGGGGAGGAGCGCGGCCGCCTGCGGCCGTTCCTCGTGCTGTGGTTCGCGTCGGTCGCGTTCAACTTCGTGCTCTTCCAGGCGTACAGCGTCCTGATCCTGCTGGCCGACCAGCACGTCGAGCGCACGATCTTCGGGTGGGAGGCTCCCGCGGCCTGGTTCAGCTCGTTCCTGGGCGGCGTCGAGGTGCTCGTCGCGCCCGTGGTCGCGGCGCTGTGGACCTGGCTCGGGCCCCGACAGCCGCACGCGTCCAAGAAGATCGCGATCGGCGCGCTGCTCGGCGGGCTGTCCTACCTGGTCCTCGTGCCCGCCGTGACGGGGCAGAGCGGGGACTGGAAGATCGCCGTGTGGTGGCTCCTGGCTTCGCTCCTGCTGCTCGGCCTCGGTGACGTGCTGCTCCAGACGACGGGCCTGTCCGCGACGACCAAGCTCGCCCCCGCGGCGTTCTCGAGCCAGTCGATGGCCGTGTGGTTCCTGTCGATCGCGCTCGCGAACGGTATCCAGGCGCAGACCGTGAGGTTCTACGGCGAGATCCCCGACGGCCTGTACTTCACGCTCAACGGCGCGGTCGCGGTGCTCGTCGCGGTCGTCGTCCTGGTCCTCTCGCCCTGGATGAAGCGGACCATGCACCCCGTCCACTGACCGGTGCGCGCCACCGGCACCACCCTGACGACTGCACCACCCGAACGACTGCACCACCCGAACGACCCAGCACCGGAGGAATGACCATGCGGTACGTGACCGAGCTCCCGTTCGAGACCACGGTCGAGGACCACTGGATACCCCTCGCCGACGGGACACGCCTCGCTGCGCGCGTCTGGCGACCGGTCGACCCCACGCCCGTCCCCGCGATCCTGGAGTACCTGCCGTACCGGCTGTCCGACTGGACCGCCCCGCGCGACGCGCAGCGCCACCCGTACTACGCGGGCCACGGGTACGCGTCGGTGCGCGTCGACATCCGCGGCAGCGGGAACTCGGACGGCCACCAGGACGACGAGTACTCCCCGACCGAGCTCGCCGACGGCGTCGCGGTCGTCGAGTGGCTCGCCGCGCAGGAATGGTGCAGCGGCAAGGTCGGGATGTTCGGCATCTCGTGGGGAGGGTTCAACGCCCTGCAGGTCGCGGCCCTCGCGCCCGAGGCGCTCGCGGCGATCGTCACGGTGTGCTCGACCGACGACCGGTACGACAACGACGTGCACTACACGGGCGGGTCCGTCCTCGCGGTCGACATGCACGCGTGGGCCGCGACCATGCTCGCGTTCTGCTCCCGGCCCCCGGACCCGGCCGTCGTGGGCGAACGGTGGAAGGAGCAGTGGCTCGACCGCCTCGAGCACACCGAGCCGTTCGTCCACACCTGGCTCGACCACCAGGTGCGCGACGACTACTGGCGCCACGGCAGCGTGATCGAGGACTACTCGGCGATCACAGCCGCGGTGCTCGCGGTCGGCGGGTGGAACGACCCCTACCGTGACACGGTCCTGCGGCTCGTCGCCGCGGGGGACCAGGCGGCCGAGGGCGACCGCGCCCTGGGCGGTCCGGTCCGGGGCATCGTCGGCCCCTGGTCGCACCAGTACCCCGACCGTGGCCTGCCGCCCGGCCCCTCGATCGGGTTCCTCCAGGAGACCCTGCGCTGGTGGGACCAGTTCCTCAAGGACGAGGACACGGGCGCGCTCGACGAACCGGCGCTGCGCGCGTGGGTCACCGAGTCCGTGCCGCCCGCCACGGTCTACGACGAGCTGCCCGGCCGCTGGGTCGGGGAGGCGCAGTGGCCGTCCCCGCACGTCCGGCCCACGGTGCTCCCGCTCGCGGGAGCGCCGGATGGTACGGACGATACAGACTCCGACGACGGCGCAGTCGCCCCCGTGCTCCGCACGACCGCCCCGCTCGTCACGCAGCTTCCCGCCCACCGGGGACCTGTGAGCGGCGGGCCGACGGCCCCGGCGGACGTGCCGCCGTCGTGCCTCGTGGCCTCTCCGCAGCACACCGGGATCGACGCGGGGCGCTTCTTCCCGTTCGGCAACGACGCGGACCTGCCGCCCGACCAGCGCGAGGAGGACGGGCGGTCCGTGTGCTTCGACTCGGCCCCGCTCGCCCAGCGGCTCGAGATCCTGGGCCGGGCACGGGTCCGGCTGCGCCTGTCGTGCGCGGGCGACAAGGGGCAGGTCGTGGCGCGGCTGTGCGACGTGGGCCCCGACGGCTCGTCGACGCTCGTGACCCGTGGCGTGCTCAACCTGTCGGCCCGCGAGGGGCGCGACCGCGTGGTCCCCTGGGAGCCCGGCACGACGCGCGACGTGACGTTCGAGCTCAGCGGCGTCGGGTACGCCCTCGCCCCCGGGCACCGGCTCCGGCTCGCGGTCTCGTCGGCGTACTGGCCGTGGGTGTGGCCGCAGCCGGGCGGTGCGGCGCTCGCGGTCGCGCCCGCGGGCAGCTCGCTCGAGCTTCCGCTGCACGACGGCGCCGCTCCCGGCGGGCACCCCGTCGTCACCTTCGAGGAGCCCGAGCAGGCGCCCCCGCTCGGTGTCGTCTACCCGGACAACGCGGACCAGCGGCCCGAGCGGCGCGTCGTGCGCGACGTCGCGGCGGACGAATGGCTCCTGGAGGTCGACCCGCGGTACGGCGGGACGCGCGTCTACCCGGACGGTCTCGAGTTCACCGAGGACGCGCTCGAGCGCTACTGGATCGGGCGCGACCCGCTGAGCGCACGCACGCGTTCCGACTGGAGCGTGCGGCTGCGCAGGCCAGGGGCCACACGGTCCGACCTCGCGTGGGACGCGAGCGTCGTGACGCGCTCGGAGATCTCGTGCGACGCCGAGTTCTTCCACACCGACGACGAGGTCGTGGCGCGCGACGGCGAGACCGTGGTGTTCGAGCGCAGGTGGCGGCGCAGCATCCGCCGCACTGCGGGGTGAGCTCCGCCGAGAAGTGAGCAGACGCCCCTGATCTGACCCGATCAGGGGCGTCTGCTCACTTCTCGGCGAGCGGCAGGAACAGCGTTCAGCGGGGCGTGACCGTCCCGCTGAAGTGGCGCTTGCCGCTCCGGCCGTTCCAGCCTGCGTACGTGAAGATGCCCGGGGGAGCGGCGTCGTCGGGCGTTCGGGTGATCGCGACCTGGACCGTGCCCGGAAGCAGGACCGGCTTCTCGAACTCGACCGTCCAGTCGTAGGCGTCGCCGCGAGCGGCGCCGACCTCGGCCAGCGCGCGAGCCGCCGTGTACATGCCGTGCGCGATGGTCCGCGGGAAGCCGAACGCCTTGGCGCCCAGGGCCGAGGTGTGGATGGGGTTGCGGTCGCCGGAGATCGCGCCGTACGCGCGCCCGGTCCCGCTGCCGAGCTCCCAGCGTGCGGTCGGGAGCGGTGGCACGAAGTCCTCGCGGGGCGCCTCGTCGGTCCGCTGAGAGGGCGCCTCCTCCTCCGACGGCAGACCGAACCCCTTGGCCAGGTACGTCGAGACGCCGCGGTACGCGAGCTCGCCGCCCGTGCTCACCTCGGTCACGAGGTCCACCTGGACCCCGCGCCGGTGCGCGCGCAGGTTCTCGGCGGTCGCGCGCACCTCGAGCACGTCGCCGACCCGCACGGGCTGATGCAGCGACACCGCGTTCGACACGTGCACCAGGCCCAGCAGAGGCAGCGGGAAGTCGCCGCGGACCATGAGGGCGGTCGCGAGCGGGAACGCGAGCACGTGCAGGTAGCCCGCGGGCAGGGTGTCGTCGACACGCTCGCCGACCAGCCGCTGGTACGTGGTCAGGTGCTCGGTCACGTCCGCGGTCGGGACGTCGGCGACGCGGTAGACGACGTCCGGCAGGACGACGTCGCGCGGCCCGGGCAGGACGCGCCCCACGGGGGAGCGGGTCACGGCGATCCGGCCCGACGACGCCACGCCCTTCGCGTACAGGCCGCCGAGCCCCGGCAGCGTGGGCAGCGTGACGAGACGCGGGTTGCGGCGCTCGGGGGCCTCCTGCGCGGCGGCCGTCACGCGCCCACCAGGCTCTGGCCGCACACGCGCAGCACCTGGCCGTTGACGCCCGCCGCGGCCGGGGACGCGAGGAACGCGACGGCCTCGGCGACGTCGATCGGCAGGCCGCCCTGCTGGAGCGAGGACACGCGGCGGGCCATCTCGCGCTGGACGAGCGGGATCGAGGCGGTCATGTCGGTCTCGATGAACCCGGGCGCGACGGCGTTGGCCGAGCCGCCGAGCGGGGCCAGGAGGCGCGCGGTCGCCCGCGTGTGCCCGATGACCCCGGCCTTGGAGGCGCCGTAGTTCGTCTGGCCCCGGTTGCCCGCGATGCCGCTCGTCGAGGCGAGCGAGACGATGTGCGGCGCCTCCGAGAAGCCGTTCGCGCCCAGCAGGTACTCGTTGATCCGCAGCTGCGAGAGCAGGTTGACCGCGATGACGGCGTCCCACTTGTCGGGGGACATGTTGGCGAGCAGCTTGTCGCGCAGGATCCCGGCGTTGTGGACCAGGATGTGCAGTCCGCCGTGGCGGGTCCGGGCGTGCTCGAGGATGCGGGCTCCCGCGTCCTCGGCCGTCACGTCGAGCTGCAGGGCAGTGCCCTTGATCTCGTTGGCGACCTTCGCGAGGGACTCGCCCGCGGCGGGGACGTCGACCACGACGACCGTCGCGCCGTCGCGTGCGAGCGTGCGGGCGATGGCTGCGCCGATCCCGCGGGCGGCGCCCGTCACGACCGCGACGCGGCCCGCGAGGGGACGGTCCCAGTCGGGGGTGCTCTCGGTCGCGGCCGGGCCCACGTGCAGGAGCTGCCCGTCGACGAACGCCGAGCTGCCCGACAGGAAGAACCGCAGCGTGGCCAGTGCCGACCCCGAGTCCGGTGCGGCGCCGTCCGTGAGCTGGATGCCGTTGGCCGTGGCGCCCGCGCGCAGCTCCTTGGCGAGCGAGCGCAGGAACCCGTCGACGCCCTGGCGGGTCGCCGCGAGCAGGGGAGTGTCGTCGTCGGCCGGTGCGCGCGAGACGGTCACGACGCGCCCGCCCGGCGCGAGGCGGCGCAGGTTCGCGCCGAGCTCGAGCACGGGGGCCGAGAAGTCAGCGGGGCTGGTGGCGCCCGTCAGGACGACGACGACCGCCCCCCAGCGGGTCTCCCCGTCGCCGGCGTTCTGCCGGACGTCGAGGTCCCACCCGAGCAGGGCCTGCGCGACGGCGTTCGTGTCCTTGGCCGAGCCGGGCTCGCCGATCACGAGCACCGGGCCGGGCACGAGCGGGTCGCCCGGGCGGTAGCGGCGCAGGACCGCGGGCCGGGGCAGGCCGAGCTTCTTGGCGAGGGTCTTGGTGAAGCCCGAGTTGACGGCGGACAGGTACTTGTCGGTCATGGTGGGCTCCCTCAGCTCTCGGTGCTCTGTGCGGGCGTGGCGGCCGGGCTCGCGGCGCTCTCGAGGATCGCGGCGAGGCCCAGGCCACCGGCCGCGCAGATCGAGATGAGCGCGCGGGCCGGGCGGCCCGTCTCGCGCGCCTTGTCGGCCACGAGCTTCGCGGCCGTCGCGACGATGCGCCCGCCGGTCGCGGCGAACGGGTGACCTGCGGCGAGCGACGACCCGTGGACGTTGAGACGAGACCTGTCGATCGAGCCGAACGCACCGTCGAGCCCGAGCTCGGTGCGGCAGTAGTCGTCGTCCTCCCATGCGGCCAGCGTGGTCAGGACGGTCGAGGCGAAGGCCTCGTGGATCTCGTAGAAGTCGAAGTCCTCGAGCGCCAGGCCGTTGCGGGCGAGCAGGCGGGGGACCGCGTGCGCAGGGGCCATGAGCAGCCCCTCGTGGCCGTGCACGAAGTCGACCGCAGCGGACTCGGCGTCGACCACGCGGGCGAGGACGGGCAGGTCGTGGTCGGCCGCCCACTCGCGCGACCCGAGCAGGACGACCGAGGCGCCGTCGGTCAGAGGGGTCGAGTTGCCGGCGGTCATGGTAGGCAGGGCGGGGCCTGCCGCCGCCGCGCCAGCGGACCCTCCGGCCGCCGCCCCGTGCGTGGGTGCGCTCGGCGTGAGGTGCTTGCCGAAGACCGGCTTGAGCGACGCGAGCTTCTCGGCGGACGAGTCGGCGCGCATGTTCTGGTCCTGCGTCAGGCCGCGGAACGGGGTCACGAGGTCGTCGAAGAACCCTGCCTTCCAGGCGGCGGCGAGGTTCAGGTGGCTGTTCAGGGCGACCTCGTCCTGCGCCTCGCGGCTGATGCCCCAGGCTGCGGTCGTGATCGCCTGGTGCTCGCCCATCGACAGGCCCGTCCGGGGCTCGCCCGTGCTGGGCGTCGACGGCGCCAGGTCGCCCGGGCGCACGGCGGCGAAGGCCTTGAGGCGAGCGCCCAGGGTCTTGGCGTGGCTGGCCTTGAGGAGCGCCTTGCGCAGCCCCTCGCTCACGGCGATGGGCGCGTCGGACACGGTGTCCGAGCCGCCCGCGACCCCCGACTCGATCTGGCCGAGGCGGATCTTGTTGGACACGGTCACGACGGCCTCGAGGCCCGTCGCGCACGCCTGCTGGAGGTCGAACGCGGGGGTCTGCGGCGAGAGCGAGGAGCCGAGGACGGACTCCCGGACCAGGTTGAAGTCGCGCGAGTGCTTGAGCACGGCACCGCCGACGACCTCGCCCAGCCGCTCGCCCTGGAGGCCGTAGCGCGCGACGAGGCCTTCGAGGGCGGCCGTGAACATGTCCTGGTTGCCGGCTCCCGTGTACTTGCCGCCCGCGCGGGCGAACGGGATGCGGTTGCCGCCCAGGACGTAGGCGTCGCGGAGGGCGGGAGTGCGCCCGGGCTGCTCGACGTGCTGCGCGTCCGGCCGCTCGTCGGTTCCGGGGGTGGTGGTCTGGGGTGTCTTCGGGGTGGCCACTTCGCCTGCTCTCTCTCGCGTCGTTGCTGAGGGTGGGGACCGCGGGCGCGATCCACGCGGTGTCCAAGACCCACAGTACCTGATACTCTCGGTACCGTGAGGTGGGTCACACCCCTCGCTCCCTGCGCCCCGGCGGCACCCGCCTCGAGGGGGCGCCGCCCGGCCGGCCACTCGCGGACCGCCGGACGGACGACCAGGGACGACACCGACGTCGGGCACCACTGGAGGACTGCGTGATCAACGGCGACACGAACGGACGAGCCGGGAGACCCCGCACTGCCGTGCTCTCTCGCGACCCCGGACGCACCCCGCCCCCCGCCCCCGTGACCGACGGCCGCTCGACCCGCTGGGACGACCACCGAGCGATCCGTCGCGCCGAGCTCGTGCACGCGGCCCGCAAGGCCGTCCACAAGGGCGGCCCCGGAGTGTCCATGGACGAGATCGCGGCGGCCTCGGGCACGTCCAAGTCGATCATCTACCGCTACTTCGAGGACAAGACGGGGCTGCAGATCGCGATCGGCGCCTCGGTCGTCGGGCAGATGCACGACGCCCTGACCCAGGCCGCGGAGTCCGCCGAGACCCCGCGCCGCGCGCTGCGCGCCATGGTCGGCGTCTACCTCGAGATGATCGCGAGCTCGCCCAACGTCTACTACTTCGTGACCCGCACGGGCGCGATCGCAGGGACCGACGGCACGGCCCGCACCGCCTCCGCGCCCCTCGCGGCGTTCCTCGACTCCGTGACCCAGCTCGTCGCCCAGCCCTTCACGCGGGCGACCGACGTGAGCCCCGCCGACGCCGCCGCGTGGGCCGCGGGCGCCGTCGGGTTCGTGCGCGGGGCCGGCGAGTGGTGGCTCGGGAACCACGACG
Source organism: Oerskovia gallyi (assembly GCF_014836745.1). Lineage (NCBI taxonomy): Bacteria > Bacillati > Actinomycetota > Actinomycetes > Micrococcales > Cellulomonadaceae > Oerskovia > Oerskovia gallyi. The sequence goes on along the minus strand of NZ_JACSQE010000015.1, from coordinate 79,820 downwards.
GGCCCGACGCCCCCGACCGCGACGAGCTCACCGAGCGCGTCGCCGCCTGGCTGTGGGGCGGGCCCGTCGGGGTCATGGCCCGCGGTCGGGGCGCGGCACCGGCTGCGGACGACACCGCCACCCCCTCGACCGACGACCTCTGAACCTCTCTCATGGCTACCACCGGCACACAGGAGTCCCGATGACCACCACCTCAGACCGCACCACCGCCCGCGACACCCGCGGCGACGGCGCAGCCGCCTCCACGTCGATCCCCGCCGCGGGCGTCACACCCTCGATGCCTGCGGGCGAGGTCCGCATCGACGTGGCCGACCTCTCCCACCAGCTCCTGGGCCGTTGGGCGGACCTGCGGGCCAAGGCTCGCGCGACCGCCGGCGAGGAGCGCTTCCACCGCATCGAGGGACTCTCGCTCACCGAGCACCGCGAGCGCGTCATGGACCAGGTCAAGCAGCTCGTCGAGATCGGGCAGGTGCACCGCGGGTTCCCCACGCGGCTCGGCGGGCAGGACGACGCGGGCGGCAACCTGGCCGGGTTCGAGGAGCTCGTCGCCGCCGACCCCTCGCTCCAGATCAAGGCGGGCGTCCAGTGGGGTCTGTTCGCGTCGGCGATCCTGCACCTCGGCACGCCCGAGCAGCAGGACCGCCTGCTGCCGGGGGCGATGGACGCCTCCGTCCCCGGCGCGTTCGCCATGACCGAGACGGGTCACGGCTCGGACGTCGCCTCCATCGCGACGACCGCGACGTACGACGTCGCGACGCAGGAGTTCGTCGTCCACACCCCGTTCCGCGGGGCGTGGAAGGACTACCTGGGCAACGCGGCCGTCAACGGGACCGCGGCGGTCATCTTCGCGCAGCTCGTGACGAACGGCGTCAACCACGGCGTCCACGCGTTCTACGCGCCCATCCGGGAGACCGCTGCTGACGGAGGGGCCGGTGCTTTTCTGCCCGGCGTCGGCGGGGAGGACGACGGGCTCAAGGGCGGGCTCAACGGGATCGACAACGGGCGCCTGCACTTCACGCACGTCCGCGTCCCGCGCGAGAACCTCCTGGCCCGCTACGGCCAGGTCGCCGAGGACGGCACGTACACCTCGCCCATCGACAGCCCCGGGCGCCGCTTCTTCACGATGCTCGGCTCGCTCGTCCAGGGGCGCGTCTCGCTCGACGGGGCCGCGATCACCGCGTCGAAGCTGGGGCTCGCGACCGCGGTGACCTACGGCAACCAGCGCCGCCAGTTCAACGGTGCGTCGGCCGTCGACGAGGTCGTCCTCCTCGACTACGGCACCCACCAGCGCCGTCTCCTCCCGCGCATCGCGCAGACCTACGCGATGCACTTCGCGCACGACCGCCTGCTCGACCTGTTCGACACCGTGTTCTCGGGGGAGAACGACACCCCCGAGTCGCGCGAGGACCTCGAGACCATGGCGGCCTCCCTCAAGCCGATGAGCACGTGGTTCGCGCTCGACACGCTCCAGGAGGCGCGCGAGGCCTGTGGCGGCGCCGGGTTCCTCACCGAGAACCGGCTCACGAGCCTGCGCGCCGACCTGGACGTCTACGTCACGTTCGAGGGGGACAACACGGTCCTGCTCCAGCTCGTCGCGAAGCGGCTCCTGGCCGACTACGGCAAGGAGTTCAAGGACATCTCCCCGGGGCAGATGGCCCGGTTCGTCGTCGAGCAGGCGGCCGACGCCGCACTGCACCGCACGCCGCTCAAGCGCGCCGCGCAGACCATCGCGGACGTGGGCGACCCGCGCCGCGCCGTCGGGCACCTCAAGGACGTCGGCAACCAGCGCGACCTGCTGACCGACCGGGTCGAGACCATGGTCGCCGACGTCGCCGCGGCCCTGCGCCCGGCCCAGAAGGCCACGCCCGAGAAGGCCGCCGAGCTCTTCAACGAGCACCAGCACGAGCTCATCGAGATGGCGAGGGCGCACGCCGACCTGCTGCACTGGGAGGCCTTCACGCAGGCCCTCGACACGATCGAGGACGCGGGCACGCGCCAGGTCCTCACGTGGGTGCGCGACCTGTTCGGGCTCACGACCATCGAGCGCAACCTCGCGTGGTACCTCATCAACGGGCGCCTGTCGGCGCAGCGTGCGCGCACCGTCAGCGGGTACGTCGACCGCCTCGTCGCCCGCCTGCGCCCGCACGCCCAGGACCTCGTCGACGCCTGGGGCTACGGCCCCGAGCACCTGCGCGCCAAGATCGCGTCGGGCGCCGAGCAGGTCCGTCAGGACGAGGCCCGCGAGTACTACCGTCAGCTGCGCGCGAGCGGCGACGAGCCCGTGAGCGAGAAGTCGATCAAGGCCCGCGAGAAGGCCGCGGCGAAGGCGGCCCGCGGCGGGTCGAAGGTCGCCAGGCGCTGACGCCGTCTCGGTGCCGTCTCGGTGCCGCCCGCGGTGCCGTCTCGGCGCCGAGCATGCGGTTGGCGTCGGAATCGCGGTGATTCCGGACGACAACCGCATGGTCGAGCAACGACAACCGCATGTTCGGCCCGGCTGCGGGCGTACGAACGACCTCGGACCGACGGCGGAGCGGTACCGCCACCGAGGGAACCCGGGACCCGCCCGCCCGACCTGACGACCACCAGCCGTCAGGTCGGGCCGGCGGGTCCCGTCGTGCGTCCGTGGGTCCGTGGGTCCGTGCGTCCGTGGGTCCGTGGGGCCGGGCGCTCGGACCGTCGCGGTCCCGGCGCGTCGTCCGTCGTCGGCCCGACGGCGAGTCCCCGGCATTGCTGTTGACGCACCTCGCGGACTTCGCCAGGCTGCACCGATGGCACCCGACCCCGTCCCCGACGCACCCGTCCCCGACGCCCCCGCGTCGGCAGGCACCGCCCCCGCACACCCGACGCGCACCGAGCTCTGGCCTCCGTCCGGCCTGCGCGTCGTCTCGGGGGACCTCGAGCTGCGTCACCTCGACGAGGACCTCCTGTACCGGCTCGCCGTGGTCGGCGGCGAGGGCATCCACGACGAGGGGTTCATGCCCTTCATGTTCCCGTGGTCGCGCGGTTCGGCGGTCGAGGTCGGCCGCAGCATCCTGGCCTACCAGTGGGGTGCGGCGTCGCGGATCGCGCCCGCGTCCTGGGCGATCGAGCTGGCCGTGGTCCGCGACGGCGAGGTGCTCGGCGTGCAGGCCCTCACGGCGTCGGACTTCGTCGTGACACGTACCGCGGAGTCGGGCTCGTGGCTGGGGCGTCGGCACCAGGGGGCCGGCGTCGGCACGCTCGCGCGGCTCATGATCCTCGAGCTCCTCTTCGCGGGGTTCGACGCCCGGACGGCCACGACGTCCGCCTGGGAGGACAACGGCCCCTCGAACGGCGTCACGCGCAAGCTCGGCTACCGGCCCAACGGCACCGCGGCGCTCGCCCGCGAGGGCAAGGCGGCGGCCGACGTCCGGTACCGCCTCGACCGCGAGGACTGGGACGCGCGCCCGGAGGCGCTGCGCCCCGAGGTGACGCTCCACGGCGTCGGACCGGTCAGGGAGATGCTGGGCCTCGACTGAGCGACCATGCGGTTGCTGTCGGTCGAGCATGCGGTTGGCGTCCGGATCCGGCCGATTCTCGACGCCAACCGCATGTTCGGCACCGAGAGGGGGCGGGGTCCGCCGGGGCTAGGGCGTGGGGTTGCAGCGGGCAGCGGCCGTCGCCAGGAACCCGACGTCCGGGCGCCACGGCTCCAGGTTCCACGTCTTCTTGTCGGTCGCGCCCAGGGCGTGGCAGTCGAACTGGTCGCGCATGGTCGTCGAGGCGGCCTCGGGCTCGCTCGCGACGAGCTGCGCCCAGGCGGTCGCCTCGCCCACGATGCCCGACTGCCGCGCCCACGGCGTCGGGTCGACCGCGAGCGAGCGTCCGCCCTCGCGGTTCCCCCAGGTCGCGCTGCGCACGCCCTGCGCGCCGAGCCACGTGGTCACGGTCCAGCCGTTCCCCGGACCGGCAGCGTCGCCCGTCGCGCTCCCGGTGCCCGACGGCGCCGCCCCCCGGGCCTTCACGTGCACCTCCGCGCGGGTCGGCGCCACGACCACGACTCCTGCACGGCCCGCAGGTCCGGGCGCCTCCGTCACCTCCGGCGCCGACAGGCCGCCGACCGGGGTGCCCGCGGCGTCGTGGACCGTGATGCTGCCGTCGCTGTTGCGCACCAGGGAGCCGTCGGCGGGGGAGACGAGGTCGAGCGTCGCGGGTACCGCGGTGCGCACTGCGTCGGTGCCGTCGGTGGGGCCGGTCGGGGTGCTCCCCGACGAGGCGACGTTCGCCGCCTCGGCGGCGGGCAGCACGAACGCGACGCGGCTCGACCCGTCCTCGTCCGGGGTGATCGTGACGGGCTCGCCTCCAGCGCTGGCCTCGTCGGCCGCCCCGAGCGGCACCGTCAGCACGAGCTCGATCCCGTCGGCCGAGAGTGCCCGCGTCACGGTCGCCCGCTCGGGTGACGGTGCCGTCGAGGGATCGCCCGACGCGGCCCCCTCGGAAGCCGCGGACGTGGGCGGGACGGGAGCGGCGCCGTCGGGCGGGGAACATCCCGCCAGCAGGGCGGCCACGACGACGCCCACCACGGTGAGGGTGGAGCGGGGGCGGCGGCGAACGACGGGAGTCACCGTGCGAGGCTATCGCCGCTCGCCGAGGGGGCCGCACCCCGCCGCCCACGTGCCCGGGAACCGTCCGCCGCACGCGTTCCTGGACGCCCGACCCCACCGCTCCCGACCGCCGGTAAACTGGCCGCACCTGTGCAGCCCCGTGCCGGTCGCCTCCTCGATGACTCGCTCGTCGAAACGCGCCGGCTGGCACGCCACCCCGAGGGATTCGATGACCGCCCCCAGCAACGCCCCGACGCCCGCCGCAGCGACCTCCGAGCACCGGCCGCACCTCGACACGGTCGAGCGCGCAGCCGCCACCCCCGACGAGGCGCAGCCCTTCGCGGAGCTCGGCCTCAAGCCGGACGAGTACCAGCGCATCCGCGACATCCTCGGGCGGCGCCCCACGGCCGCCGAGCTCGCGATGTACTCCGTCATGTGGTCGGAGCACTGCTCGTACAAGTCGTCCAAGGTGCACCTGAGCACGTTCGGCAAGAAGACGACCGACGAGATGAAGAAGCACCTCCTCGTCGGCATCGGCGAGAACGCGGGCGTCGTCGACATCGGTGACGGCTGGGCCGTGACGTTCAAGGTCGAGTCCCACAACCACCCGAGCTTCGTCGAGCCCTACCAGGGCGCCGCGACGGGCGTCGGCGGGATCGTCCGCGACATCATCTCGATGGGTGCACGCCCCGTGGCTGTCATGGACCAGCTGCGCTTCGGCGCGGTCGACCACCCGGACACCGCGCGCGTCGTGCACGGCGTCGTGTCGGGCGTCGGCGGCTACGGCAACTCCCTCGGCCTGCCGAACATCGGCGGCGAGCTCGTGTTCGACTCGTCGTACCAGGGCAACCCGCTCGTCAACGCGCTGTGCATCGGCGTGCTGCGCCACGAGGACATCCACCTCGCCAACGCCTCGGGCGTCGGCAACAAGGTCGTCCTGTTCGGTGCGCGCACGGGCGGCGACGGCATCGGTGGCGCCTCGATCCTCGCGTCCGAGACGTTCGAGGACGGCGTCCCCGCCAAGCGCCCCTCGGTCCAGGTGGGCGACCCCTTCATGGAGAAGGTCCTCATCGAGTGCTGCCTCGAGCTCTACGCGGCACGCGTCGTCGAGGGCATCCAGGACCTCGGTGCGGCCGGCATCTCGTGCGCCACCTCGGAGCTCGCCTCCAACGGTGACGGCGGCATGCACGTCGAGCTCGACTCGGTCCTGCTGCGCGACCCGTCGCTCAACGCGGGCGAGATCCTCATGTCGGAGTCGCAGGAGCGCATGATGGCGGTCGTCGCTCCCGACAAGCTCGACGAGTTCCTCGCCATCACGAGCAAGTGGGACGTCGAGACGTCCGTCATCGGCGAGGTCACCGGCACCGGTCGCCTCACGATCGACCACCAGGGCGAGCGCATCGTGGACGTGGACCCCAAGTCCGTGGCGCACGAGGGCCCCACCTACCACCGCCCCTACGCGCGCCCCACGTGGATGGACGGCCTCAACGCGGACACCGTGGTTGCTGCCGCGCTGGCACGTCCCGAGACCGCCGACGAGCTCCGCGCGACCGCGCTGCGCCTGCTCGGCTCGCCCAACCTCGCGTCGAAGGAGTGGGTCACCAACCAGTACGACCGCTTCGTCCAGGGCAACACGGCCCTCGCCCAGCCCGACGACGGCGGCGTGATCCGCGTCGACGAGACCACGGGCCTCGGGGTCGCCCTCGCGACCGACGCCAACGGCCGCTACGCCAAGCTCGACCCGCGCACGGGTGCCCAGCTGGCGCTCGCCGAGGCGTACCGCAACGTCGCCACGACCGGCGCCCGCCCGCTCGCCATCACCGACTGCCTCAACTTCGGCTCCCCCGAGGACCCCGACTCCATGTGGCAGCTCGTCGAGGCCATCGAAGGCCTGGCCGACGCGTGCCAGACCCTCGGCGTCCCCGTCACGGGCGGCAACGTCTCGCTCTACAACGGCACGGGCGAGCCCGGGCAGATCGACTCCTCGATCCACCCGACGCCCGTCGTCGGCGTCCTCGGCGTGCTCGACGACGTCGCGCACGCCACCGGGTCCGGCTGGCGCGAGGCCGGGGAAGCGATCTACCTCCTCGGCACGACCCGTCCCGAGCTCGACGGCTCCGCCTGGGCCGACGTCGTCCACCAGCACCTCGGTGGCGTGCCCCCGCAGGTCGACCTCGCGGCCGAGCGCGCACTGGCCGGGGTGCTCGTCAACGCGAGCCGCGACGACCTGGTCTCCGCCGCGCACGACCTCTCCGAGGGCGGCCTGGTCCAGGGCCTCCTCGAGGCGTCGCTGCGCTTCGGTACCGGCGCCAAGGTCTCGATCGACGCCCTCGCCGCGCGCGACGGCGTGACCCCGTTCGAGGCCTTGTTCTCCGAGTCGACGGCCCGTGCGCTCGTCGCCGTGCCGCGCGGCGAGGAGACCAAGCTGGTCGACGCGTGCGTCGCGCGTGGCGTGCCCGTCCTCAAGATCGGCGAGACCGGCACCGAGCCCGCCGAGGTCAGCGAGACCGGGGAGTCGCTCGAGATCGAGGGCATCTTCACGATCCCGCTGAGCGAGGCCGACCAGGTGTTCCGCGCGACGCTGCCCGGGATCTTCGGCTAGTCGTCAGGCCGCCGACAGGGCGGGGCGCGCGAGGTCTTCCTCGGGCGCCC